>NZ_JANION010000114.1:0-27189 GCF_024610815.1 Mixta sp. | reverse complement strand
ACAATAACTATTCTTTGGCGCAGCAGGTTAACTCACTGATCGCACGGCATATAACTCAAAATCATCATTATTACTGCTAATATTTTTGCGACAAAGATCTCATTAAACAGTAAAGCGTCATGATAATTCTTCGTGATTCTTCAGGGCCATCTGACTTAAGGTAAAATAAAAAAAACTGCTTAAGTAAAGCGGATTTTTTATTCTTACCCGGCGTTTCATTGGCAGATATCATTTCATATTTTAAACGCCGGTTAAATGAGCAAAATCTGATTCGAGCCCTGATTTTTCAAAGCGTTGCCGTCAGATTCTCCGCGCCTGCCAGAATACTTTTTGCCAGTAGCTGTTATCCAGCGAGGAACGAATAACTCCCTGGCTGGTGGAGGCATGAATGAATTGGTTATCGGTGTCGTAAATGCCCACGTGCAGGCCGTTATCGCCGCGTCCGGTTTTAAAAAAGACCAGGTCGCCGGGCAACAGTTGATCTTTATTGATACGCGTGCCGATATCGGTTTGAGCGCGCGTCGTGCGGGGAAGCTGCAGGTTAAAGCGATCGCGGAAGGTAAGGTAAACAAAGCCGGAACAGTCGACGCCGCTGCGGCTCATACCGCCATAGCGATAAGGCGTGCCATGCCAGTTGTTTAGCTGATCGTTAAGCTCGGCGATAACGGTAATCGAGTCGGAAAGACGCGCATCCGGCGGCGGCGCATGATGACTACAGCCGGCCAGTAACACACTGAGTAAAAGCAACACGCCGATTCGCATAATCTGAGTCCTTCCTGATATGAGCGCAACGGGGCTAAATGTAACGGTAAATGCCAGGCGCTGGCAATCTCCTCAGCGCATCTCTTCAGAAATGAGCCAGCTTTCTTCTCCGGCCTGTAATTGACGAAAAAGCACGCCATACACTTCGCTGAGCAGAGCGGGCTCCATCACCGCGGCGACGCTGCCTTGCCTGACCACCTTTCCCTGACGCATCAGCCAGACGCTCTGCGCGTGGCGCAGGCTGTGATTGAGATCGTGTCCGCTGGCGATAACCGCGCCGCCCGCCTTGCAGAAAGCATCCAGCTGGGCGTCCAGCGCGCGCTGCTGCGCCACATCCAGTCCGCTATAAGGTTCATCCAGCAGCAGCAGCGTGGGCGGCCGCTCGGGCTGCGGCCAGACCTGCAGCAGCACCGCTGTCAGCCTGACGCGCTGCCATTCACCGCCGGAAAGCCAGGTCAGCGGCCGCGTCAGCTTATCCTCCAGCTGAAAAGCGCGCAGAAGCTGCGGCAGCAGCGTTTCCGGCTCCTGTGCATCCGCATGCTGACGCAGATAGTGATACACAGCCATCTGCCCCGGCTGAGGCTGTTGCTGCGGCAGCCAGGCGCGACGGCGCGCCAGCGTCTTTGGCGACCATGTCGCAAGCGGCCTGCCGTCGATACGCACTTCGCCCCTGCCCGCCAGCAGCCCGGCAATCAAGGCCAGCAGCGTGCTCTTACCCGCGCCGTTAGGCCCAAGCAGATGAATCAGTTCGCCGCCGTCGACCTGCGCGCTAAAAGGTTGCAGGCGGCCGGCGATGGCCGCCTGTTCGATTGAGAGCAGCACTATTTCGCCAGAGCGAGCTTAATGCTTTCCATCACGATCGGATCTTCCGGCGTCATATCCGGCGCAAAGCGCTGCACCACTTCGCCGTCACGACCGACAAGGAACTTCTCGAAATTCCACAGGATGTCGCCCTTCTCTTTCGGCCCCCGACCTTTGCTTATCATGCGCTCATAGAAGCCGCTGTTTTCCGGCTCCACCGCTTCCGGGCGCGCCGCGATCAGCTGCTGGTAAAGCGGATGCCGGTTGGGGCCGTTGACTTCGATTTTGCTGAACATCGGAAAGGTCACGCCGTAACGGGTGCTGCAAAACTGCTGGATCTCTTCGTTGCTGCCCGGCTCCTGGCCAAGAAACGCGTTGCAGGGAAAGCCCAGCACGTTAAAGCCGGATTTGTTCCAGGCGCGCTGCAGGTTCTCCAGTTCTTCATACTGCGGCGTCAGGCCGCACTCTGAGGCGACGTTAACAATCAACAGCACATCCCCTTTCCATTGGCCCAGCGTGGTACGTGTGCCATCCAGCATAACCAGCTCAGTTTCGTAAATGCTCATGCGCGTTTCCTGTCTCGGTGTGTGGAACAGCGCCGTTAACGGCGCTGCGTCAGTAATAGCCAAATAAACAGCGGCGAACCCAGCGTGGCGGTCACGACGCCGATGGGTAATTCCGCTGCGCTGAGTACCAGTCTGGCAATGATATCCGCCGCCAGCAAGACGGCGGCCCCCGCCAGCGCGCTGGCAGGCAGCAGCGCCCGGTGATCGGTCAATCCTTTCAGCCGCAGCAGATGCGGCACCACCAGGCCGATAAAGCCGATCGCGCCAGCCAGCGCCACGCTGACGCCTACCAGCCAGCCGATCGCCACCACCAGCAGGTTGCGCCACAGAAAAACAGACAGCCCCAGCTGGCGCGCGCTGGTTTCACCCAACGCCAGTAAATTCAGAATTTTCGCCTGCGAGCCTAACCAGCACAGCGCAGGCAGCAGCGCCAACATCAGCCAGCGATAACGCCAGTCGATGCCGCTAAAGCCGCCCATCATCCAGTACATTAGCTGGCGCAGATCGAGATTGCTGCTGAAATAGACCACCCAGGTCATTACCGCGCTGCAAATAATGCCCAGCGCGACGCCTGCCAGCAGCAGGCGGCTGTTGGAGAGATGCCGCCGCGCAAAGCGCAGCAGGATCAGCGTAACCAGCAGCGCGCCGGCGATGGCCGCCATGCTGAAAGCCCAGAAATCACCGTTGCCCAGCAGGACGCACAGCACCAGCCCGACGCCCGCGCCGTTTGATACGCCCAGCAGGCCCGGCTCCGCCAGCGGATTTTCAAACAGCGCCTGCATGACGCAGCCCGCCATCGCCAGCGACGCGCCCACCAGCAGAACGCTCAACGTGCGCGGCAGGCGCAGCTGCCAGATAAACAGCTCGCCCTCCGGGCTGAGCCAGCGCGTCGGCAAGATCCACTGTTCGCCAGCACAGAGGCTTAGCAGCGTCATCGCCAACACCAGCAGGCTCAGCCACAGTAGCCAGCGACAGGCGCGGCGATCTGCCTGGCGTGAGAGTTCGTTTAACAGCGACATAAGGTGGTTTTATAAGAAAAACAGTGATTTGATTGTAGTGGCTGAAAGGAAAAAAGAAAGCGTTAAGGTAAGCGATCGGCCGGACGCGGCAGTGACGCCCGGCAAAAAATTAGCCGTGCGGCTGAAAATCTGGGCGATGGCCAGGCGCGCCGTTATCGTGGCGCTCAGCGGTCAGCCGAGCGTTGCCATGCGGTTCTGCCGCAGGTCGATCGTGTTGATGCGCGTTACGCTGCGCCAGTGGACGGTCATGCGCAGGCTCATGATGAGGCGGCTGGGCGCGATGCGCCGGCGGATGTGGCTGCCAGCCGTTGCCGTTCCAGTAGCCGCGCGGCCCTTTCTCTCCCAGATGACGTCCGTGATGCTCCCGCCACCATTTTGGCGCGCGCCAGTCATAGCCGTCCCAGTAGTAACCTCGATGATCGCGATCGCCGATATGAACGGTGACGCCTGCGGGCGTAATATCAAGCGACATGCCCGCGCTGGCGGCAACGGGCAGCGCGGAGAACAGAATCAGGATAATGCCGGGAACAACGTTTTTTATTTTCATCGGATGACCTCATATTGTCTCACCCGGTTTTTATACCGCCCCCGTCGGGGTGTCACTATCAGCCAGGGACGATTTTCGGCTTATTTCATGCTTACTTACGCTTTCCTTACATTATGAAGCCATCGTGAAAAGCGTGGCTAAAAAGAGGCAATAAAAAAGGCCGCCAGAGGCGGCCTTTTGTCAGGCTGACAAGTCAGCTGTTTTTTGGGGAAGCATTTTCGACGCGGCTTTTCAGCTTTTGTCCTGGGCGAAACGTCACGACACGGCGTGCAGTGATGGGAATATCTTCGCCAGTTTTTGGGTTGCGTCCCGGACGTTGATTTTTATCGCGAAGATCAAAGTTGCCAAATCCAGACAGTTTGACCTGCTCGCCGTTTTCCAAAGCCCTTCTCACCTCTTCGAAAAACAGTTCAACCAGCTCTTTGGCATCCCGTTTACTCAGCCCCAGCTTTTCAAACAGGTATTCCGACATATCAGCTTTTGTAAGCGCCATAGGTTCAATCCCTCAAGGTTGCCTGGAATCGCTCTTTTAATGCCGCACCGCCGTTGGCGACGGTTGCAGCACTCTCGTCTTCTTCGAGTGTCCGGCTGGTATCTTGCAAAATCAGGCTAATCGCAAGGCTCTTAAACCCTTCGTTTACACCCTTACCGCGGTACACGTCAAACAAGTTTACGCCAACTATCTGATTTGCGCCAACTTTCTTACACTCCGCAATGATATCTGCTGCAGGAACCGTTTCAGCCACCACAACGGCGATGTCGCGGCGGTTCGCCGGGAAGCGAGAAATTTCGCGCGCGTCAGGCAGGACGCGGTTTGCGACCTTATTCCAAAGCAGTTCAAATACTAAGGTGCGGCCATTGAGATCCAGCTTGCGCTCCAGTTCCGGATGCACCACGCCGATGTAACCGATGCGCTCGCCCTGTAAATAAATCGCTGCGCTCTGGCCTGGATGCAGAGCTGGATTCGCTTCTGCGCGGAACTCGATTGCGTCCAGCTTGCCGGTCAACTCCAGCACCGCTTCTAAATCACCTTTTAAATCATAGAAGTCGACCGTCTGACGCGCCAGGTCCCAGTGCTCTTCGTAGCGGTTGCCGCTCAGTACGCCTGCCAGCATAACATCCTGTCGGATGCCCAAATCTGCTTGCGTATCCGGCACAAAGCGCAGGCCGCTTTCAAACAGGCGCACACGGCCCTGCTGACGGTTCTGGTTGTAGACCACCGCAGAGAGCAGGCCGGTCCACAGCGACAGACGCATGGCGGACATATCGCTGGAGATCGGGCTTGGCAGGATCAGCGCCTCTTCGCCCGGATGCAGCAGCGCCTGTACTTTCGGGTCGACAAAGCTGTAGGTGATCGCTTCCTGATAGCCTTTATCCACCAGCATCGCCTTTACGCGCTTCAGGGAGAGATCCGCTTCGCGATGCTGCGTCATCACCAGGTCGGCTTTCACCGGCACGTCAGGAATGTTGTTGTAGCCGTAAACGCGCGCCACTTCTTCAATCAAATCTTCTTCGATGGCCATATCGAAACGCCAGCTCGGCGCAACCGCGCGCCACTCGCCTTCGCCAACGCTGACATCGCAACCCAGACGCTGCAAGATGTCGGTTACCTGACGGTCGTCGATATGGTGGCCGATCAGACGATCCAGCTTTTCACGACGCAGCGTAATGGTCGCCTGCGCCGGCAGTTTTTCCTGCACGCTGTTGTCCACTACCGGGCCCGCTTCGCCGCCGCAAATATCCAGCAGCAGGCGCGTCGCGCGCTCCATGGCCAGTTGCTGCAGCGCCGGGTCGACGCCGCGCTCGTAGCGGTGCGACGCATCGGTATGCAGGCCGTGACGACGGGCACGACCGGTAATCGCCAGCGGCGCGAACCAGGCGCACTCCAGCAGCACGTTGCGGGTCTCTTCGTTGACGCCGGAATGCTCGCCGCCGAAAATGCCGCCCATCGCCAGCGCTTTATGATGGTCGGCGATCACCAGCGTGTCGTCGCCAAGTTTCACTTCATTGCCGTCCAGCAGCGTCAGGGTTTCATCCTGCTGCGCCATGCGCACCACGATACCGCCGTCGATGCGATCGAGATCGAAGGCGTGCATCGGCTGCCCCAGCTCCAGCAGCACGTAGTTGGTCACGTCAACCACCGGATCGATAGAGCGAATGCCGCAGCGACGCAGCTTCTCTTTCATCCACAGCGGCGTCGCAGCCTTGACGTTGATGCCCTTTACAACGCGGCTCAGATAGCGCGGACAGGCGTCGGTGGCGTCTACACGCACCGGCAGCGTATCGTTGATAGTGGCCGGCACCGCCGCGATTTCCGGCGCGGTGAGCGGCAGGCCGTTCAGCACTGCAACGTCACGCGCCACGCCGATAATGCCAAAACAATCGGCGCGGTTCGGCGTGATGCTGATTTCAATGCTGTTATCGTCGAGCTTCAGGTATTCACGGATATCGGCGCCGATCGGCGCATCCGCCGGCAGCTCGATAATGCCGTCGTGATCGTCGCTGATGGCCAGTTCAGAGAAGGAGCAAAGCATCCCTTCCGACGGCTCGCCGCGCAGCTTAGCCGCTTTGATTTTAAAATCGCCCGGCAGCACCGCGCCGACGGTGGCGACCGCCACTTTCAGCCCCTGACGGCAGTTTGGCGCGCCGCAAACGATATCCAGCAGGCGATCGCCGCCGACGTTGACTTTGGTTACGCGCAGCTTGTCAGCGTTAGGATGCTGGCCGCATTCCACTACTTCGCCTACCACTACGCCGTGGAACGCGCCTGCGACAGGCTCGATGCCGTCGACTTCCAGGCCCGCCATGGTGATTTGTTCCGCCAGGGCCGCGCTGTCAAGAGCCGGGTTTACCCATTCGCGTAACCAGAGTTCACTGAATTTCATTGGATAACCTGCCCTTATTTAAACTGTTTGAGGAAACGAAGATCGTTTTCGAAGAAAGCGCGCAGATCGGTCACGCCGTAACGCAGCATGGTCAGACGCTCCATGCCCATACCAAAGGCGAAGCCGGAGTAGACTTCTGGATCGATGCCGACGTTGCGCAGTACGTTCGGATGCACCATGCCGCAACCCAGTACTTCCAGCCATTTGCCGTTTTTGCCCATCACGTCCACTTCCGCGGACGGCTCGGTGAACGGAAAATAGGAGGGACGGAAGCGGATCTGCAGATCTTCTTCAAAGAAGTTGCGCAGGAAATCGTGCAGCGTGCCTTTCAGGTTGGTAAAGCTGATGTTCTTATCGACAATCAGCCCTTCCATCTGATGGAACATCGGAGTGTGGGTCTGATCGTAATCGTTACGGTAGACGCGGCCCGGCGCGATAATGCGAATCGGCGGCTGCTGATTTTTCATGGTGCGGATCTGCACGCCAGAGGTCTGCGTGCGCAGCAGGCGCGTCGCGTCGAACCAGAAGGTGTCGTGATCGGCGCGCGCCGGATGGTGTCCCGGAATATTCAGCGCGTCGAAGTTGTGATAGTCATCTTCAATTTCCGGCCCGGTCACAACGGCAAAGCCCAGCTCGCCAAAGAAAGCTTCGATACGGTCGATGGTGCGGGTAACCGGATGCAGGCCGCCGTTTTCCACGCGGCGTCCCGGCAGGGAAACGTCGATGGTTTCCGCCGCCAGACGCGCGTTCAGCGCCGCCGACTCCAGCGCGTGCTTACGCGCGTTCAACGCTTCCTGCACCTGCTGTTTGGCTTCATTGATTACCGCGCCAGCCGCCGGGCGATCTTCCGCCGGCAGTTCGCGCAGGGTTGTCATCTGCAGGGTCAGATGCCCTTTTTTGCCCAGGTATTCCACGCGGACGTTGTCTAACGCCGCAACGTCCTGCGCATGTTCAATGGCTGCCCTGGCGTTGGCAACCAGCTCTGCGAGATGGGACATTGTTTCCTCTTCTTCCAGCCTAAGGCCGGGCTGTTTCAGGTGGGGACCAGAAGTCCATATCAGTTCGGCTTAAAACAAAAAAGCCTCCACGAGGGAGGCTTTCAGCGCGATTTGTCGTTTCTTTTCTTTGCGCACAAGCCCCCGGAATTCAGGTGCTAAAGTAAAAAAAGAAACGAAAAATAGCGTACATGCTTGGTTTACCTTGTCGCTTGCGTCAGACGGCTCTATTGAAATGCCAGCAGGCGGAAAAGTCAATCTTTTGCTGTGGTTACAGATAATAAAAGAGGGAGCAAGCTCCCTCTTCCATCTGACTTACGCCAGAGCTGATTTCGCTTTTTCAACCAGTGCAGAGAATGCCACTTTGTCGAATACGGCGATGTCAGCCAGGATTTTACGGTCAATTTCAATGGACGCTTTTTTCAGGCCATTGATGAAACGGCTGTAAGAAATGCCGTTCTGACGCGCTGCTGCGTTGATACGCGCAATCCACAGCTGACGGAACTGACGCTTACGCTGACGACGGTCGCGGTAAGCATACTGACCAGCTTTGATAACAGCCTGGAAGGCAACGCGGTAAACGCGTGAACGCGCACCGTAGTAGCCTTTAGCTTGTTTTAAGATTTTTTTGTGACGTGCGCGAGCAATGACACCACGTTTTACACGAGCCATGTTAGCTCTCCTGTTCTATATTCTGATTTAAAAAAATAACTTATGCGTACGGCAGGCAGGCAATGACCAGACCCAGATCGCCTTTAGACACCATGGCTTTCGGGCGCAGGTGACGTTTACGCTTGGTTGATTTTTTGGTCAGGATATGACGCAGGTTAGCGTGCTTGTGCTTAAATCCACCTTTACCGGTTTTTTTAAAGCGTTTAGCCGCGCCACGGACAGTTTTAATCTTAGGCATTTATAAAATATCCACTTCGCATTGTTAATAAAATGAACCAGACAGGCGAATAACAGCCGCACAGCGCGAACGCTGCGCGACGCTATTACTTGAAAGCCTACTGTTTCTTCTTGGGTGCGAGCACCATGATCATCTGGCGGCCTTCGATCTTCGAAGGGAAGGATTCGACCACTGCCAGTTCACTCAGATCTTCTTTCACGCGGTTAAGCACTTCCATACCGATCTGTTGGTGCGCCATTTCACGACCGCGGAAACGCAGCGTGATTTTGGCTTTATCGCCTTCTTCCAGAAAACGAATCAGGTTGCGTAGTTTGACCTGATAGTCGCCTTCATCGGTACCAGGGCGGAATTTAATTTCCTTCACCTGGATAACTTTCTGCTTCTTCTTCTGTTCTTTAGAAGACTTGCTCTTTTCATAGAGGAACTTGCCGTAATCCATTATACGACAAACCGGCGGTTCGGCGTTAGGGCTGATTTCAACTAAATCAACACCTGCTTCTTCAGCTTTTTCAATAGCTTCGCGTAAACTAACAATACCAATCTGCTCGCCTTCGACGCCAGTCAGACGCACCTCGGTAGCACGGATTTCACCGTTAATACGGTTGGGACGCGTCGGTTGAACTCGTTTTCCGCCTTTAATACCTTATTCCTCCAATTGATGAAGATTGCGGCTGCGTATTTCTTGCTGCAGCTTCTCGATCAGCACATCTACGTCCATGGACCCGAGGTCTTTACCGCGGCGGGTACGTACAGCCACTTTACCGGCTTCTACCTCTTTATCACCGCAGACCAGCATATAAGGGACGCGACGCAATGTGTGCTCGCGAATTTTAAAGCCAATCTTCTCGTTTCTCAAGTCTGCTTTTACACGAATGCCCGCATTCTGTAATTTTCGCGTTAATTCGTTGACATAATCAGACTGCCCGTCGGTGATATTCATCACCACCGCTTGTACCGGCGCCAGCCAGGTTGGATAAAAACCGGCGTATTCTTCAGTGAGAATACCGATAAAGCGTTCCATTGAACCCAGAATAGCACGGTGAATCATCACCGGCACCTGACGTTCGTTATTTTCACCCACATACGAAGCGCTCAGACGGCTCGGCAAAGAGAAGTCGAGCTGAACGGTGCCGCACTGCCACGGACGATCCAGGCAGTCATGCAGGGTAAACTCAATTTTCGGACCGTAGAACGCGCCCTCGCCCGGCTGGTACTCGAACGGAATGTCGTTCTCCGCCAGCGCGGCGGCGAGATCCGCCTCAGCGCGATCCCATAGCTCATCGCTGCCGATGCGTTTTTCAGGACGGGTAGACAGTTTCACCACGATTTTCTCGAAACCGAAGGTGCTGTACATGTCGTACACCATCTTGATGCAGCTGTTGACTTCAGCGCGCACCTGCTCTTCCGTACAGAAGATGTGAGCGTCGTCCTGAGTAAAGCCGCGTACGCGCATCAGACCGTGCAACGCGCCTGACGGCTCGTTACGGTGGCAGCTGCCGAACTCCGCCATGCGTAACGGCAGGTCGCGGTATGATTTTAGTCCCTGATTGAAAATCTGCACGTGGCCGGGACAGTTCATCGGCTTGATGCAGTATTCACGGTTTTCGGAAGCGGTGGTGAACATCGCCTCTTTGTAGTTTTCCCAGTGGCCGGTTTTTTCCCACAGCACGCGGTCCATCATGAACGGACCTTTCACTTCCTGGTACTGATACTCTTTCAGCTTGCTGCGGACGAAGGTTTCCAGCTCGCGGAAGATGGTCCAGCCGTCGTTATGCCAGAACACCATACCTGGCGCTTCTTCCTGCATGTGGTAAAGATCGAGCTGCTTGCCGATCTTGCGGTGGTCGCGCTTGGCGGCCTCTTCCAGACGCTGCAGATAGGCGTTCAGCTGCTTTTTGTCCGCCCAGGCGGTGCCGTAGATGCGCTGCAGCATTTTGTTGCTGCTGTCGCCGCGCCAGTAGGCGCCCGCGATTTTCTGCAGCTTAAAATGGTGGCAGAAACGCATGTTCGGCACGTGCGGGCCGCGGCACATATCCACATATTCTTCATGATGATAGAGGCCGGGACGATCGTCGTGGCTGATGTTCTCATCCAGAATGGTGGTTTTGTAGTTTTCGCCGCGCTCGGCGAACACATCGCGCGCTTCCTGCCAGCTGACCTTTTTCTTGACGACGTCATAGTTGGTTTCGGCCAGCTCATGCATACGCTTTTCCAGGCGATCGAGATCTTCCTGCGTCAGGGTGTGATCGAGGTCGACGTCGTAATAGAAGCCGTTATCGATAACCGGACCAATCGCCATTTTGGCGTTCGGCCAAAGCTGTTTCATCGCATGGCCGAGAAGATGCGCGCAGGAGTGGCGAATAATTTCCAGACCGGCTTCATCTTTAGCGGTAATGATCGCGACGGACGCATCTTCCGCGATCGGATCGACCGCGTCCACCAGCTCGCCGTTAACGCGACCTGCGATGCAGGCTTTCGCCAGACCCGGACCGATATCCTGCGCGATCTCCATTACGCTAATGGCGCGATCGTAGCTGCGTTGACTGCCGTCAGGAAGAGTAATTACAGGCATTTCATATCCTTAAATGCAGTGGTAACCCACACGAAAGATTACATGCAAACATTGGTTTAAGAGAGTTTTCAGTAGCTTACCCGACCAAACTAACCCACAATTGCTAATTTGGTACACGGCATGGTACACCTGTTCAAAAGTGACCGAGCCGGGTAACTGTTGAAGAGTGAACATCTTACACGCTTAAAGATGGATGTAAAACAGGCGGATACCTGACAAAGGCATCATTAGCGTAAACGCCTGTCATTTCCCCGGTCATATTTACTTCGCTTAGCGCATCGCCTTCTGTTGCCTCTTCCTCAACCGTAATAATCTGTTGCTCACTGCGCTTTCCCACCCCGCGCCTGAATAAGCGGTGTGTCATACCCTATAAGCGAGATGTTTATTATAAAGACTGGCATCATCGGCACAGGAAACATCGGCGCATCTGGCGCGTAAATTGGCTGCTGCAGGGCATCGCGTAAAGGTCGCTAACTCACGTGATAAATAAATCCGTATGATAAAACGGACCGGCGCGCGGCAGGCAGATTAGGGAATCAGGTGGTGTTATGCGTTCTAACATGATTGAATATATAAATATTTTTATACAGGTTGTTGATCAAGGCAGCTTCACTAAAGCCGCTGATATCCTGCAGTTGCACCGCCCTGCTGTGAGTAAAGCGATACAGCAACTCGAGGACGACCTCGGAGTAAAACTCCTTCACCGTACTACCCGCAAGCTAAGCATTACGGCTAAAGGTGACGAATTTTACCAGCGAGCCAAACAGGTTCTGGCTGAAGTTGATGGCATGATGGCCAACTTTTCACTGACTCTACCACCGCGTGGGCAGCTCCGGCTTGATGTTCCGCTTTCGCTGGCTCATGCCATCATTATTCCCCATCTGGCACAGTTCCAGTCGCTCTATCCCGATATTGAAGTCGTGCTGGTTTCATCGGATAAAAAAAGCGATCTGATCACTGAAGGTGTGGACTGCGTGGTGCGTCTGGGCGAGTTGCAGGAATCAAGCTTTATTTCCAGACGTCTTGGCGAAATCAGAATGGTCACCTGCGCTGCACCTTCCTATCTTCAACGGTACGGACGACCAGAGACGCTGGCAGACCTGGAGCGGCACCGGGCAGTTAACTTTTTCAGCGATCACAGTCGTGATGTGATGGAATGGAAGTTTATCGAAGAGGGTGTGGTGGTTTCCCTACGCCCTGCCAGCAGCATGCTGGTAGATAACTCAGATGTTCTGTTGTCCTGCGGTCTGGCCGGTTTGGGTATTATTCAGGCCTCCTGTCATGCCCTTGCCCCGCATATTGCTTCCGGTAAGCTCGAAGAAATCCTGACGCAGTATCCTTCCGTTTCCAAACCCGTCTCTGTGATGTACCCGGACAGGCGCTATCTTCCCCCCCAGGTACGCGTCTTTATCGACTGGTTCAGTGAAATTTTTGCCAGCAAATCGGCTGAAACCGACTGATTGTTATCAAATGAATAACACTGAAGTTCCTCTGCGCCTGTTTTTACTCAGGTCACAACCACGTAGTTTATTCGCAGACGAATCGAGTAAACCTTCTACGCTATCGTAAGGTATACCGCTAACTGACGAGGTCTAAATATGTCTAAAATTGTTACTTTTAACCGCACCGGTGGCCCGGAGGTTCTGGAAATTATTGATGTGCAAGTGCCGGCACCGGCTGCTGGAGAAGTTCAAATCCGCGTACATGCAATAGGTCTTAATCGCGCAGAAATTATGTATCGCAATGGCCAGTATGTGATTGAACCTGAATTCCCGGCGCGCCTGGGTTATGAAGCTGCTGGCGTGGTTGAAGCTGTCGGTGAGAATAGCGAAAATTTTGCCAAAGGGGACCTGGTCAGCGTGATCCCTTCATTCATGTTTAACGAATACGCCATGTACGGTGAGTTGGTTAACGCCCCGGTGCACGCGGTGGTGAAACACCCTGACAATTTGTCTTTTGAAGAAGCCGCTGCAAGCTGGATGATGTACGTAACGGCTTATGGCGCGCTGGTTGAGTACGGTAACCTGCAGGCTGGTCAGAATGTGGTTATCCGCGCAGCATCAAGCAGCGTTGGCCTGGCCGCCATTCAGATCGCAAACATGCTGGGTGCTAAACCTGTTGCCCTGACCCGTACCAGCGAAAAACGCGACATGCTGCTGAAGGCAGGGGCTGCTCACGTTATTGCTACTGCGGAACAGGATATGGTGGCTGAAATCAACCGGGCAACGAATGGCGAAGGTGCCCACATTGTTTTTGATCCTGTTGGTGGCCCGGACGTGGCGAAGTTGACTCAAACCATGGCGCCGCAAGGCATATTCTTCCAGTATGGTGCGCTCGACAGCCGAGACATGCTTGTGCCGGTATTCGACATTCTCGGTAAACACCTCACGCTACGCGGCTATGAGCTGTTCGAAATTACCACCGACGTGGAAAAAATGGCGCGTGCGAAGTCCTTCGTCACAGAAGGCCTGCGTTCTGGCAAACTGAAACCGGTAATCGATAAAACCTTCAGGTTCGAAGAGATTGCAGAAGCGCATCGCTACATGGAAGCAAATGGACAGACAGGAAAAATCATTGTAACCGTGGAGTAATATTTCTCTTGATGCCTCATTGGCGAGAAAGAGATCTCTTCCGAATATCTGCTTTGTGATCTTTTTAACACTCTTTATGGCCTGACCGGGATTCGGCGGCCATATTATCGGCTCCCGATCCTCTACGCTCCGCCTCCTTAACCATATAAATCACCATTACTCAAACTTACAGCATGACACGGTGCAATATTCAGCCTGAGACCGAGTGTTAAACAAGGCGCTGCCTTATCATGGAAAGCGTATTTTTAGGATTTACGCTTTGCGCCTGGGCTCATACTTTGGCGCTGGATGGGTCGGTATTGACGCTTAATTGCTCAGGACGAGGCGAGAGGAGGTCATCCTTCTTATCACGAGTGACTGAACTGCATCACCGTGGCGATCTATGGCGATACCGATAACATCGCCCCGCTCGCCAGGGAAGTCTTCGTATTTAAATAGCAAAATAATAAAAAAACGGCCCGCTGTTGCGGGCCGCCAGAATATTCAGTAAAGGATCGCCTACTGCTTTTTATCGCTGCACAGCCGATCCCATAGTTCGTTATGGGTATTAATGGCGCGCACCGTACGCGCGTCCATCACCTGCGCATCGTTGCCGTGCGTGTAAATCGGCTGAAACAGCGTACAGGACGAGTCCACGCTGGCGCGATCAATCATCGAGGTTGTATTTCGACTGGCGCAGCTTGTCGCGAGCAGCAGCGTCATTAAGATTAGCGTTAGACGTTTCCACATTTTTGGCCACCTTTATATTATCCGCCTGTTTTCTGGTTATCGCTTCAGCCTGTCGGGTTTGCTGCTGCGCCGCCGCAACATCCGCCCTGGCCTTCTCCTGCGTTTTGCCAATTTTTTTTCCACCGAAGTAAGAACCAGCAAGCCCGACGATAATCGCCAGTCCTCCCAGCACCCAGCTCCAGCCCCCGGACAGTAACGACATTATTTCATTCATGGCCACGCCCTCCGCTCAGGCTTTTCTTTTAAGCGTAGGCCGCCGTCAGAGGCGTGCAAGTACGGCGCTGTTTTTTATTCAGGATTGATAAGTCGGGCTTTTTGCCGCTTCGCTTTGCCGGGACTGGCGTTACGGTCTACCTTCAATGACATAACTTTACGAAAACAGGGAACAACCACAGGAAGTGGACAACGCGCAATGTCATTGTGAGAACATCTGATGAGCCAAAACACCTGTACCATCCGCTATAACGGCGAGCTGTTGAGCGGCGATGTCGACGTACCGCTAATCGATTTTTTACAGGCGCAGGGGAAAATCCTGCCGCACGTCTGCTATCATCCTGCTCTGCCGCCGTTGCAATCCTGTGATGTCTGCTGGGTGGAGTATCAGGGCGAACTGGTGCGCGGCTGTACGCTGCGCACGCACGAGGGGCTGGAGATCTCCAGCCGCCAGCCTGCTGCACAGGCGGCGCAGGAGGAAGGCATGGATCGCCTGCTGGCGCGCCACGAACTTTATTGCACGCTCTGCGAACACAACACCGGCGACTGCACGCTGCATAACACCGTCGCCGATATGCATATTCCGATTCAGTACTATCCCTGGCAGCGCAAACCTTATCAAAAGGATGAGAGCAACCCGTTCTACACCTACGACCCGGATCAGTGCATTTTGTGCGGCCGTTGCGTAGAAGCCTGCCAGAACGTCGAGGTCAACGAAACGCTCTCCATCGACTACACGGCCGACCATCCGCGCGTGCTGTGGGACGGCGGCACCCAGATCGCTGGCTCCAGCTGCGTTAGCTGCGGTCACTGCGTCACCGTCTGCCCCTGCAACGCCCTGTTGGAAAAGACTATGCAGCCCAATGCGGGGCCATTCACCGCCATGCCTGAAGATCTTAAGCGCCCGATGATCGACCTGGTCAAGACGCTGGAGAATACCATCGGCGCGCCGCCCATCACCGGCATATCGATGATGGATATGGCGATGCGGCAGAAAGAGATCAAAAAAACCAAAACGGTCTGCACCTACTGCGGCGTCGGCTGTAGTTTTGAAATGTGGACGCGCGACCGCCATATCCTGAAGGTGCAGCCGGTGGCTCACGCGCCGGTCAACGGTATCTCAACCTGCCTTAAGGGCAAATTCGGCTGGGACTTCGTCAACAGTCCGCAGCGTTTAACCACGCCGCTGATCAGGGAGAACGGCCGCTTCCGTCCCGCCAGCTGGGACGAGGCGCTGGATCGGGTGGCGCAACGAATGAAAGAGATCGCCGCGCAGCACGGCGGCGACAGTATAGGCTTTATCGGCTCCAGCAAAGGCAGCAACGAAGAAGCCTACCTGACGCAAAAAATAGCCCGCCTGATTTTTGGCACCAATAATGTCGATAACTCCTCACGCTACTGTCAGAACCCGGCGACCGAAGGGCTGTTCCGCACCGTCGGCTACGGCGGCGACGCCGGCACGCTGGAGGATCTGCAACAGGCCGATCTGGTGATTATCGTCGGCAGCAATCTGGCGGAGAACCACCCGGTGATCGCTTCACGCATCAAGGCGGCGCAAAAGCATCATGGACAGAAAATCCTGGTGGTCGATCCGCGCATGAATGAAATGGCGGAGCGCGCCGATATCTGGCTGCGCATCAAGCCCGGCAGCGACAGCCTGTGGGCTTCGGCGATGTCGCGTTATATGTTCGAACATGGCTACGCCGACGAGGCGTTCCTGGCCGAAAAAGTCAATCAGGTTGAAGCGTATCGCGCCTCGCTGGACCCGTTTACTCTGCACTACGCCAGCGAACATACCGGGCTGAGCGTCGAGCAGCTGATCGAAGCGGCGGAAACCATCGGCCAGGCGCAGCGCGTCTGCCTGCTGTGGGCGATGGGCATCACCCAGCACAGCCACGGCGCCGATACCAGCACTGCGCTTTCTAATCTGCTGTTGGTCACTGGCAACTACGGTCGCCCCGGTACCGGCGGCTACCCGATGCGCGGTCATAATAACGTGCAGGGCGCCAGCGACTTCGGCTGCCTGAGCAATGTCTATCCTGGCTATGAGAAAGTCACCGACCCCGCCGTGCGCGAAAAATGGGCGCGCGCCTGGGGCGTGGAGGCGCAGGCGCTCTCCGACAAGGCTGGCTCCGATAACTTTATGATGGTGCAGCACGCGCATGAAGGCACGCTGAAGGCGATGTATATCATCGGCGAAGAGACCGCCTTCTCCGACGCCGACTCCACCAAAGTGCATGAGGCGTTCAGCGGTCTGGAGTTTATGGTGGTGCAGGATATCTTTATGAGCCGCACCGCCGAATTCGCCGACGTGGTGCTGCCTGGTTGCCCCAGCGTGGAAAAAGAGGGCACCTACGTAAATACCGAGCGGCGTATTCAGCGCTTTTACGAAGTGATGCCGCCGCTGGGCGACAGCCGCCCCGACTGGCGCATCCTGACCGATCTCGCCGCGCGTCTGGGCCATCCCTGGAACTACTCTCACCCGGCAGAAATTATGGCCGAGGCGGCCGGCATCGCTGATATCTTCGCCGGCGTCGACTACCTGCGCCTCAGCGGCTGGCAGTCGCAGCTGTGGCCGGTGAAGCCGGACGGCAGCAGCACCCCGCTGCTTTATACCGACGGCTTTAAATTCCCGGACGGCAAAGCGGTGCTGACGCCCATTGAATGGCAGCCACCGCTTGAGGCGCCTGACGCCGAGTATGACCTGCTGCTGAATAACGGCCGCATGCTGGAACATTTTCAGTCCACCAACCAGACCGGACGCGGCGGCCGCATGCTGTCGCTGTCGCCGAACGGGTTCGTGGAGGTCAGCCCGCAGCTGGCCGCCGAGCGTCAGCTCAGTCCAGGCGACTGGGTCAGCATCGCGTCGCGCCGCGGGGAGCTTCAGGTACCGGTCGTGATCACCGAGCGCGTCGCAGGCAACCAGCTGTTTATTCCTATTCACCACGGCAAGCCGGGCGTAAACGGCCTGACCGGCGAGCATCACGATCCTGACGTCAATACGCCCGCCTACAAAGAGATTGCCGTCAGGCTGCAAAAGCTGGCGCGGCCGCCGCAGACCGATGCCTTGCCGCCGCAGAACTTCCGTTATGGCAAGCGCACCCCGCTGGCGCATCTGCCGATAGAAGAAAAATGGCGTCAGGAGGGCTATACCCTGCCGCCTGAACATACTCAACACCCGGAGAAATTTTAATGGCTGAACGTATGAACTATGAAGTGCCGCCCACGAAAACCGCCCCTGACGCGCAGGATGCCTTGCAGGAGCTGCTGCACAGCCTGCATCACCACGGTTTTTTACGCCTGGCCAACGATGTGGTTTCAGCCAATACGCAGATCGCCAAAGTGTTGGTGGACGGACTGAATAAGCCCGGCTCGCAAAACGCGATGCAAAACCTGGCGTCGCTGATGATGGCGCTGGGCGATATGCCGCCGGGACAGTTTCATAAAACGGTATTCGCCGTGAAGTCGGCGATCAACGCCGTTAATTTACATGCGGAGGCGCAGCAGCATCATGAAGTGGCGCCGGGCGTCAGCGGCACCTGGAAGCTGTTGCATGATGAAGATCTTTGGCATGCGGTGATGCCGCTGGTGGCTGGCCTGAAAGCGTTTGCCAGCGCGATGGAGCAGCCGACGCCGGATAAACCGATCAGCGCCTATACCGGTAAAGACAGTAATGCCTGATGCGGAACTGACGCTGCTGCTCTCCCGCGCGCAGTTCGCGGTGACTATCGGCCTGCATATTATCCTTGCCGGCTTCAGTTTTGGCCTGTCGCTGTGGCTGGTATTGCTGGAGGGCGTCTGGCTCTGGCGCCGGGAGCAGCGCTATCTCGACGTCTATCATTTCTGGCTCAAGATTTTCGCCCTGAACGTGGCGGTTGGCGTGGTTTCCGGCGTGGTGATGGAGTTTCAGTTCGGCGCCAACTGGGCGCCTTTTATTGAGCGGGTCGGCGGGCTGATCGGCCCGCTGATGTTCTATGAGGTGCTGGTCGCCTTTTTTCTCGAAGCGGGCATGGTCGGCGTGATGATGTTCGGCATGGAGCGCATCGGTCCGCGCCTGCACTTTATGGTCACGGTATTGGTGGCGGTCGGCGCGCTGATCAGCGCCTTCTGGATACTGGCAGCGAACGCCTGGATGCAGACGCCCGCCGGGTTTGTACTGGATGAACAGCAGCGGTTTCAGCCGCAGTCGTGGCTGGATATTATCTTTACCCCCTCTTTTCCCTGGCGGCTGGCGCATATGACGCTGGCCATGCTGATTGGCACCGCCTTTATGGTGGGGGCGGTCGGCGCCTGGCAGCTTTTGCGCGACGTCGCAAACCCGCGGGCGCGGCTGATGGTCTCAATCCCCCTGTGGCTGCTGGTGATCCTGACGCCGTTGCAGGCGGTCGTCGGCGATCTGCACGGCGAGAATACGCTGCGGCATCAGCCGCAGAAAATCGCCGCCGTGGAAGGCGACTGGCATCGACCGCCGCCAGGCCAGGGAGAGCCGCTGCGGCTGTTCGCCCTGCCCGATGCGCAGCAACAGCGCAATCGCTGGGAGGTGGCAATACCCGCTATCGGCTCGCTCTATCTGCGCCATAATCTGACCGGGCAGATCAAAAGCCTCAGTGAGTTTCCGCCGCAGGATATTCCGCCGGTGGCGCCGCTGTTTTTCGCCTTTCGCGTGATGGTCGGGCTGGGTCTGCTGATGATAGCCGTTAGCCTGACGGCGCTGACGCAGCGGCTGCGCGGCCGTCTGTGGCAATCGCGCTGGCTGCTGAAATCCATCGTGCTGATGGGGCCGGCGGGCTTTATCGCTCTGCTGGCGGGCTGGGTGGTGACGGAAGTGGGGCGTCAGCCCTGGACGGTCTATGGCCTGCTGCGCACTGCCGACAGCGTTTCTCCCCTCTCTTTCCGGCTGGTTATCGCGTCAGGCTGCGCCATTCTGCTTATCTACGGTACGGTGTTCTATATCGGGCTGCGCTATCTGTTGCGCTACGCCAACCGTGAAACGCGCGTCGGCGAGCCGGGCCCGGCGCCGGAGATGGCGCCCGGAGGTAAGCAATGACGCTGGCCGATATTTCCGCTGCCACGCTGGCGTTTTCGCTGCTGATGTATCTGTTGCTGGACGGCACCGATCTCGGCGTCGGGATGCTGCTGTTTTTCTTCCGCGGCGGCGAAGCGCGCCGCAGGCTGACCGCGACTATTCTGCCGATCTGGGACGCGAACGAAACCTGGCTGGTGCTGCTGGCGGGCGGACTGCTGGCGCTTTTTCCCGTCGCCTGGAGCGTGCTGTTCAGCGCCGTTTATCTGCCGCTGTTTATTATGCTGATGGCGCTGGTGATGCGCGCCGTGGCGGTGGAATATCGCGGCCATGTTGATGCGCGCTGGCACCGCACGCTGGATATCACCCATATCCTCAGCTCGCTTATCGCCACCTTTACTCAGGGCGCGCTGGCGGGCGTGGTGATCGGCGGGCGTTTCCAGGAAGGCGCGTTCAGCTGGCTTACTCTCTATCCCGTTTTGTGCGGCTTTGGCCTGATCGCCGCCTGTCTGCTTTGCGGCTGCTGCTGGATCCAGTGGCGGGTTAAAGGCCCGGAGATCGTGCTGGCGCATCATCTTGCCTGGCTGTTTCTGGTGCTGAGTCTGGCGTTGTTGATCGGCATCAACCTGCTGGACAGCCGCCCCTTTTTGCAGGCGTGGCAGCGTGTGCCGGGCAAGATCCTGCTGCTGATGCTGCTGCTGGCCTTCGTCGCGCTACTGGCGGCAATGCGCTATCGCCGTCCCATGCTGTCGCTGATGCTGGCGCTCAGTCTGGTAACGCTTTGCTGGGGATTGTTGATCGCCGGTCTCTGGCCCTGGCTGCTGCCGGGCAAACTGACTATTCAACAGGCGGCCGCCGCGCCAGCGACGCAAATTTTTCTGCTAAGCGGCTACGCCGTGGTCCTGCCGGTAACGCTGGCCTATAACAGCTGGGCCTTTTGGGTATTTCGCGCGCGCGTGCGCTGAAGCGGCGCAGGACAACAGGACAAAAAAACGGGCCGCGACAGGCGGCCCGTTTTTATTGCAGTATGGAACATTACATCGCGTAGGAGAGCAAAATCTGCGTTTTGGTGTCGGTGTGTTCTGATGCCGATTCCGGCGGATTGTTGTTCCAGGTCACATTGTAAGCCAGCTTCAGCGCGAAGTGCGCATTGATAGCAACCTGCAGGCCGGTCTCAGAGTTAACGGTAGTGTTGTCGTTAAAGCTGCTCAGCACGGAAACGCCCTGAATAAATTTAGTGGTATCGGTCATCTGCCACTGATAGCTCAGTGCGCCGTAGCCCAGCCCCTGGGTTTCATGGCCGCCGTCGTGGAAATCGTCATAGCGCACGCCCGGACCAAATTCGACGCGCAGCGAATGTACCGGTCCGTTCAATACCTGACGACCATAACCGGCAGCCAGCACATCACGGGAATCGTAGCCGTTGAATCGATCGCTCAGCCAGCTCGCCTGACCGAACAGATAGTCGTTATCGGTCATATTGTAACGGGTGCGTCCGCCAATCTGATAGGTCTCTGATGAGCGTTCATCGTTTGAGGAGGTGTTGGCGGCGTTGCCCCACAGACTGTACGCCGTGTTCGGCTGATACCACGTCATATTGGTTTGCGCGGTCAGCGAAGAGCTGGTGGTGTTGCCGGTCTGCGCCAGGTAGCCTGCTGCCGCGTTGCCTTCGAAGGTTTTTTTGGCGGTAGAAGGATCGTCCATGACGGTAAAGACATTGTTATCAGCCATGGCCTGGTGACCAAACGCGCCCGCAGAAAGCAGCAGCGCAACAGAGAGCTTATTAAACACTTTCATTATGTGTGATCCGTACGACAGTTTTAAAAAGGGAGAGTCTGAAGCGTTTTACGCGGCGATCAACGTCATTTACCGTAAACTTTGTAAACAAGCGTTAAACAGCCCGAATTCCTAAACATCCTGATGAGAAAGGACTACGAATGGGAATTTTCTTATTAACGGCGCGCATTATAAAGGGTATTCAGGCGAAGCGCATCAGGGCAGGAATAAATAGAATTTTCTATGAATTATCAATAAGAAGCACGCCGAGCGGCGTGCTTCTTTATCAGGATCGCGGCGCCTGCGCGCCTAATACGCCCTTTCCTTCAGGAATGGTGGTAAAACGGGTGACGATCTCATGCCAGCTGTTTGCGGGATCAAGCTGCGCAAACTGCTGCGGATAGATGAATTTCGCCAGATATTCGATGCCGACGATATTCCACGGATGGTTGTAGAAGTTGTGATATACGCCGTAGAAGCGCCCTTCTTTCACCGGCTGCAACTCGGCAAAGCCCGGACGCTGCTTCATACGATCAAAAGCGCGGTCCACCTGCTGTTGGGTCACGCCGTAGCCAAACGGCACCGCCGCATTATTTTTACTCGCCCACTGTGAGCCTGAAACGATATAAGCGTCCGGCTTCATGGCGATCACTTTCTCCAGCGACACGTCGCCGGTGGCGCCCGGCAACAGCTCTGAACCAATATTGGCGGCGCCGACCGCTTCCACCATCGCCCCCCAGCCAACGTGACCATGCGTAAAGCAGCAGGACTCCAGGCCGCCCAGCCCCGCCTTGGCTTCGATAAAGACGCGCGGCTTCGGTGAAACGGCGCGCACTTTCTCCTGAATCGCCTGATAGTGCTGTTGGTAGAATTGCGTGTACTGCTGCGCTTCCTGCTCGCGGTTAAGCGCTTCACCCATTAGCGTGATGCTGGCGGGCGCATCTTTAACGGGATTGTTAAAGGTATCGATAAACATCACCGGAATGCCCAGCTGCCGCAGCTTTTCCAACACGCCGGTCTGCGTCAGGGAGGGTTTGGATCGCAGCTGCGCAATCATCAGATCCGGCTGCTGCGCGATCACGCTTTCCAGATTCACTTCGCCTTTATCGCTGAAGCCCATATCGGTAATGCGCGCCGCCTGCGGCCATTTGTTCAGCATCAGCCGCCAGGTTTCGCCATCGCTTTTCTTTAACAGGTTATTCCAGGCGACGATGCGTTGAAAAGGATTCGCCCGATCCAGCAGCGCCAACGCCAGAATGTCACGGCCATCCTGCACCACAATGCGCTCAGGCTCCTTCTTCAGGGTGATTTTCTGTCCGTCGAAATCCGTCAGCGTGATTGGATAAGTTGTCGCAACGGCCGAGGCGGAAGCGGCCAGCATCAAAACGGAAACAGAAACTTTAATCGCGCGATGCACATCGTTCTCCTTGTTACAGGCGTCGCCTGTTGGATTATTATTCATAAGGTTAGCGCCATAATAGTAATGATAATTAATTGCATTATCAAACCGCTTTTATTATCGACTCGCCCCTTTGACAGAGGTGGTCTAAGCTGAAAATTCTTTCGGGAACAATGAGGTGAATATGGCTCCTTCAGGCGTAACCCGTTATGTTGTTACCTTTCGTTACCAGGATACCGGTCTGGCGGCCGGTCTCGCACTGAACAGCGCCATGACCGGCGCCGGTTTTTCCACCACGCTGCACGACGATGAGGGCCATGCGCACGAGCTGGGCACCAACAGCTACGGCATCATCAGCGCGAAAAGCGCTGCGGAGATCCGCGCTCAGGCGTTGGGCGTGGGCGAAGCTACGCTGGAGACGACGCCGGAAGTCGAGGTGCAAACTTTCGACGAATATCGTCAGCAGAACCGTTTTAAGTCATAACGTTCGGCCTGTGCGTTTGCGCCAGGTTTACGCAACCTTTACCCGTTAAAATGATCATTACGCAGCGAAAATGAGGATAACCCCATGTGGTCAGCCATAAGTCGTCTGTTGAGTGAGCAGTTAGGGAACGCTGAAATCAGCCATCGTGTAGAGTTGCCGGCTGGCGAAGTCCATGCCGCCTGGCGCATTCGCTATGGCGAACAGTGGGTATTTGTAAAATGCAATGACCAGGAGATGCTGCCCGCCTTTACCTCCGAGGCGGATCAGCTGACGCTGCTGGCGCGCAGCCGGACAGTGCGGGTGCCGAAGGTCTACGGCATCGGCAGCGATCGCGACTACAGCTTTTTGCTGCTGGAATATATTCCGGTACGGCCGCTGCAACCGGAGAGCGCTCTGTTGCTCGGCCAGCAGCTTGCCCGCCTGCATCAGTGGAGCGAACAGCCTCACTTCGGCCTCGATTTCGATAACAACATCACCAGCATGCCGCAGCCTAATGGCTGGCAGCGACGCTGGTCGCGCTTTTTCTCAGAGCAGCGCATCGGCTGGCAGCTGCAGCTGGCGGCAGAAAAAGGGATTCAGTACGGCAATATCGAGCTGATTATCGACTGCGTTCAGCGCGCGCTGGCGACGCATCATCCGCAGCCTTCGCTGCTGCATGGCGATCTGTGGCCCGCCAACTGCGCCGGCAGCGACAGCGGCCCGTGGATTTACGATCCCGCCTGCTACTGGGGCGATCGTGAATGCGAACTGGCGATGCTTTCCCATGCGCCCGCGCTGGCGGAAAAGGTGCTGGAAGGTTATCAGTCGGTCTGGCCGCTACCGTCAGATTACCCACAGCGTCAGCCGGTTTATCAGCTTTACTATCTGCTTAACCGCGCGAACGTGTTTGGCGGCAGCTGGCTTGAGGAGGCGCAACGCGCGGTCGGCGCGCTGCTGGAACGGGATGAGCGGGAAAAAAGCCGGGCCTGAGGCCCGGCGGCGCGCTCAGACAAAGCCGAGCAGCGACAGCACAAAGTAGCCTGCGATGGCGATAATCACCGGCAGGATATAGAGCGGGAAAATTTGCAGGAAGATAGTATGTCGCGGCACGACTATCTTCTCTTCCAGCTGCTGGCGGGTGCGGCCTTCGCTGCCCCGCGCCTGCTCCAGAATCAGCATATCCTCAACGCCCTCTTTCAGATGCCGCGACTGACGCCACATGCGCGCGCCGGACGCCTGCAGCGCCAGGCCGACAAAAATCAGAATATAGATCAGCCAGAAGGCGATATTACTGCCAGCGTTGAAATCGGGCACCGGCGAATTGCGCCAGAAAAAGCCAAGAAAAGGCGTGTTAAAGCGGATCATATCGATCATCACGTGAATAAAATCCATCAGCACCGCATCGATGCCGGGACGCTTTTCGCTGTGTCTGAACATGAAATTCAGCAGTGATACCAGCGTGGAAATAAAAGCCGGAATAAAAATAATCCAGCCGACCATGCGTTTGATAATGGCGACACGGCCAGCCTGTTGATAAGTCATGGTTTCTCCTTGCACCTGTTGTCTGGCAGTAAGTCTACCTGCTGTCAGTGAAATGTGCCTGAAAAAAACGCCGACAAACACTTTTATCCTGCTTCGACAGGCATGCCTGCTGATGGTCTTCATGCTATGGTGAATTAAACTGTCAACCGGAGCTTTGTATGACCTATACCCGACCTGTACTGGCCGCAATATTTGATATGGATGGCCTGCTGATCGATTCTGAACCGCTGTGGGATCAGGCCGAACTGGACGTATTTGCCACCCTGAATGTGGATCTGTCGCGCCGGAGCGAACTGCCCGATACGCTGGGGCTGCGTATCGATCAGGTGGTGCGCATGTGGTATGAAACGCTGCCGTGGAGCGGGCCGAGCCAACAGGAAGTCACCGATCGCATCATTGCGCGCGCCATCAATCTGGTAGAAGAGAAAAAACCGCTGTTGCCGGGCGTAGAGCAGGCGCTGCAGCTCTGCCGGGCGCAGGGGCTGAAAGTAGGTCTGGCCTCAGCTTCGCCGCTGCATATGTTGGAGAAAGTACTGACGCTGTTTAATCTGCGCGACTATTTCGACACGCTGGCTTCGGCGGAATCGCTGCCCTGGAGCAAACCGCATCCGCAGGTCTATCTCGACGCTGCCGCCCAGCTGGGCGTGGATCCGTTAAACTGCGTGACGCTGGAGGATTCCTTTAACGGCATGATCGCTACCAAAGCGGCGCGTATGCGATCTATCGTGGTGCCTGCGGAAGAGTACCGCGATGATCCGCGCTGGGCGTTGGCCGATGTCAAACTCGATTCGCTTGTTGCGTTAACCCCGCAGCATCTCAAAGGTTATTAATCGTCTTTCTGTTCCCGTCTGCCGCAAGACAGGCGGGATTTTCTTTTCAGCGCAGCCGGTAATCAGCCTCTCCTCCGCTCTGCCCCGTTTTCAGATAAGCCGCCGGGACTTTTTCTCGCAAATATGATCCAGCATACAAAATAAATAAAACAGCATTTCATTTTTATTGAATTGCGTTCCCGTCGGGCCTATCATGCTGCTCACGACACAGGTTACACATCACCTTTACACGTTTGTAACGTCAGAGAGGCATCGACATGCAAGTCCGTCAAAGCATTCACAGCGACCATGCCCGTCAGCTTGATACAGCTGGCCTGCGGCGTGAATTCCTCATCGAAAAGATTTTCGATGCCGATAATTACACCATGACCTACAGCCACATCGACCGCATTATCGTCGGCGGCGTGATGCCGGTCAGCAACAGCGTCGCCATCGGCAGCGAAGTGGGCAAGCAGCTCGGCGTCAGCTACTTCCTGGAGCGTCGCGAACTGGGCGTAATCAATATCGGCGGGCCGGGCCTGATCGAGGTTGACGGCAAAGCCTGGGAGATCGGCAACGAGCAGGCGCTCTATGTCGGCATGGGCGCGCAGTCCGTGGTGTTTAAAAGCATCGACGCCAGCCGTCCCGCGAAGTTCTATTACAACAGCGCGCCGGCGCATACGCGTTATCCCGACAAGAAAATCACGCTGGAGGAAGCCTCTCCCACGACGCTGGGCGACGCCGCCACCAGCAACCGCCGCACCATCAACAAATTTATCGTGCCGGACGTGCTGCCCACCTGTCAGCTGACCATGGGCCTCACCAAACTGGATGAAGGCAGTCTGTGGAACACCATGCCCTGCCATACCCACGAACGCCGTATGGAAGTCTATTTTTACTTCGATATGGATGATGAAACGGCGGTGTTTCATATGATGGGCCAGCCGCAGGAGACGCGTCACCTGCTGGTGCATAACGAACAGGCGGTGATCTCTCCCAGCTGGTCGATTCACGCCGGCGTCGGCACCAAACGCTATACCTTTATCTGGGGTATGGTGGGTGAAAACCAGGTGTTTGACGATATGGATCACGTCAAAGTCAGTGAACTGCGTTAATGGTGACAGAAGGAAGCGAACTCATGATTCTCAATGCATTTAATCTGGAAGGCAAAGTCGCGCTGATCACCGGCTGCAACACCGGTCTGGGCCAGGGCATGGCCGTCGGGCTGGCGCAGGCGGGCTGCGATATTGTCGGCGTGAACCACTCCGGCGCCGACGACACGCCGGGTCTGGTTGAAGCGACCGGCCGCCGCTTCGTCAACATTAATGCCGATCTGATGGACAGCAGCTGCATTCCGCAGGTGGTGGAACAGGCGGTGGCGGCTTTTGGCCGCATCGACATTCTGGTGAACAACGCTGGCATCATCCGTCGTCAGGACGCGATTGAGTTCAGCGAAAAAGACTGGGACGACGTGATGAATATCAACAGCAAAACGGTATTCTTTATGTCGCAGGCGGTGGCGCGTCAGTTTATTAAGCAGGGCAACGGCGGCAAGATTATCAATATCGCCTCGATGCTCTCTTTCCA
>NZ_JANION010000108.1:0-6051 GCF_024610815.1 Mixta sp. | reverse complement strand
ATCTCAGATATAAAAAAAGGAAGCCGCTGGCTTCCTTTTTTTATGGGTGTGGCCTGGTGAAACTAAGTACAACAAAATGACCAATAAAAAACCCCATCGCTAAATGGGGTTAAGAGAAGCACCCTGAACAGGAATTACAGCAGAAAATCGTCCAGCTGTTTGCCTTCCT
The DNA here is from genome assembly GCF_024610815.1 of Mixta sp. Lineage (NCBI taxonomy): Bacteria > Pseudomonadati > Pseudomonadota > Gammaproteobacteria > Enterobacterales > Erwiniaceae > Mixta > Mixta sp. The sequence goes on along the minus strand of NZ_JANION010000108.1, from coordinate 5,882 downwards.
CTTCAATGGCTTTCTTGATTACCGCAGGCGTGCGGCCCTGGCCGGTCCAGGTTTTCGTTTCGCCATTTTCATCAACGTACTTATATTTAGCCGGACGTGCAGCGCGTTTAGCTTTGCCGCTGGTTTTCGTCGCAGCCATCGTCTGCAGCAGTTCATTCGGGTCAATACCGTCAGCGATCAGCATTTCACGGTACTGTTGAAGTTTACGCGTACGCTCTTCAATTTCAGCCTGCGCCTGGCTTTCTTCTTCACGGCGTTCGTTAACGATCACTTCCAGCTTTTCCAGCATTTCTTCCAGAGTTTCCAGAGTACATTCTCTGGCCTGGGCGCGCAGTGTACGGATGTTGTTCAGAATTTTAAGTGCTTCGCTCATTGTCCTAATCTCAAAATATATTGGGTGGGAGAAATGTTCTGCCTGATAATAATAGAGGTGGAAAAAAGGAACTGCAATAGTTAATTTTGTAAGAAATTCACAAAGCCTTTTTAAAGTGAGATTTGCTTAACGTAATTGATGGAAAGTTATAGATGCCGGAAGCGAAAATAAGCGTGCTGCATTTAAACGATGACTTAAACATCCCCAGGGTTCTGAGGGGTTATCGGTTCAGGTTAACGCATTAAAACATCGCATAACTTAAAGTACGGGCGACAATAGGTGTAAATCCGCCTACGTTATCGCTGCTTAAAAGCCGTATAATAACAATCGGGCCTGAAGTTTTATCATTTTATGCCCCTGTCATACATTACGATTCGGCGGGCTGAGACGATAAACAAGCGTTGCGGTTAACCGGATATAGATATAGCGAGGTAAGGACTTCCTGCCTGGAAGCGCTGTGATACAATCCGCGCTGCTGTCTTCCTGTTTAACCCTTTTGGCGGAGTTCGCCCTTATGGCTCAGCTTTATTTCTATTACTCGGCGATGAATGCCGGCAAATCTACTGCATTGTTGCAGTCTTCTTATAATTATCAGGAAAGGGGGATGCGTACGCTGGTCTGGACTGCGGAGATAGACGATCGCTTTGGCAGCGGCAAAGTCAGTTCGCGCATCGGCCTTTCTTCGCCCGCTAAATTGTTTAATAATCAGACTTTGCTGATGCGTGAAATTACTGAAGAACATCAAAAAAAACCGATACATTGCATCCTGATTGATGAGTGCCAATTTTTAACGCGCGATCAGGTACGAGAACTTTCTGATGTTGTCGATTATCTGGATATTCCCGTGTTGTGTTATGGCTTGCGTACTGATTTCCTCGGGGAATTATTTAGCGGCAGCCAGTATTTATTAGCCTGGGCTGATAAGCTTATCGAATTAAAAACGGTTTGTTATTGCGGCCGCAAAGCGGGCATGGTGTTGCGTCTGGACAGCAACGGTCGGCCTTACGCGGAAGGGGAGCAGGTCGTCATCGGCGGTAATGAGCGTTATGTTTCCGTCTGCCGTAAGCACTATAAAGATGCGCTTTCCAGCGGCTTTCTGGCGCCTGTTTCGCCGGAAGTAAAGGGGTAGCTACCACACAAAGAGAATCGCCGCTCAGCGCGGCTTACAGCGCGTTTAAGCACGGCTGGCAGGTTTTATAGCGCTCAGTGTCACCGCGTCGGCACCTCCTCAACAGCTATAAGAGATAATGATAAACGCGTTTGCCGCAGCAATAAAAAAACCCGCCGAAGCGGGTTTTTTATCAGGCCTTACAATCAGGCTTTTTTAGTTTTCTTTTCGACCTTCGTCTGCTGAACCGGCTGTGCGCTAATCGCTTCAGATACAGAATCGAAGGGTTCTGCATATTCACGGCCGTAGAAGGTGTCCAGCATAATCTGTTTCAGCTCGGCGATTAGCGGGTAACGCGGGTTAGCGCCGGTGCACTGGTCGTCGAACGCATCTTCAGCCAGCTTATCCACTTTCGCGAGGAAGTCAGCTTCCTGTACGCCCGCTTCGCGGATGGATTTCGGGATGCCCAGCTGTGCTTTGATCTCTTCAAGCCATACCAGCAGTTTTTCAATTTTCTGCGCGGTGCGGTCGCCAGGTGCGCTCAGGCCCAGATGATCGGCCACTTCTGCGTAGCGACGGCGCGCCTGCGGACGGTCGTACTGGCTAAACGCGGTCTGCTTAGTCGGATTGTCATTGGCGTTGTAGCGAATAACATTCGAAATCAGCAGGGCATTAGCCAGACCGTGCGGAATATGGAACTCGGAGCCCAGTTTATGCGCCATGGAGTGACATACGCCGAGGAAGGCGTTGGCGAAAGCGATGCCGGCGATAGTCGCAGCGTTATGCACGCGTTCACGCGCCACCGGATTTTTCGCACCGTCACGGTAGCTGGCCGGCAGGTTTTCTTTCAGCAGCTTAAGCGCCTGCAGAGCCTGGCCGTCTGAATATTCGTTTGCCAGCACGGAGACATAAGCTTCCAGCGCATGGGTCACCGCATCGAGGCCGCCGAAAGCGGTCAGGGATTTCGGCATATTCAGCACCAGGTTGGCATCGACAATCGCCATATCCGGGGTCAGCGCATAGTCAGCTAAAGGATATTTCTGACCGGTAGCGTCGTCGGTCACTACGGCGAAAGGCGTAACTTCTGAACCGGTGCCGGAGGTGGTGGTGATCGCCACCATTTTCGCTTTAACACCCATTTTCGGGAATTTATAGATACGTTTGCGGATATCCATAAAGCGCAGCGCCAGCTCTTCAAAATGGGTTTCTGGATGTTCATACATCACCCACATAATTTTCGCGGCGTCCATCGGCGAACCGCCGCCAAGAGCGATAATCACGTCCGGTTTAAAGGAGTTCATCTGCTCGGCGCCTTTACGCACGATGCTCAGCGTCGGGTCAGCTTCCACCTCAAAGAAAATTTCCGTTTCGATGCCATGAGATTTCAGCACTGAGGTGATCTGATCGGCATAGCCGTTATTGAACAGGAAGCGGTCGGTGACGATGAATGCGCGTTTCGCACCGTCGGTCGCCACTTCTTCCAGAGCGATCGGCAGAGAGCCACGACGGAAGTAAATGGATTTAGGAAGTTTATGCCACAACATATTCTCAGCTCGCTTGGCCACGGTTTTCTTATTGATAAGATGTTTAGGACCGACGTTCTCCGAAATGGAGTTGCCGCCCCAGGAGCCGCAGCCCAGCGTCAGAGAAGGGGCCAGTTTAAAGTTATACAGATCGCCGATGCCGCCCTGAGAAGCAGGCGTGTTGATCAGGATGCGCGCGGTTTTCATTTTGTCGCCAAAATAGTTCACGCGTTCGCGCTGGTTGTCCTGGTCGGTATAGAGGCAGGAGGTATGGCCGATGCCGCCCATCGCGACCAGTTTCTCCGCTTTTTCTACCGCCTGTTCGAAGTTTTCCGCGCGGTACATCGCCAGCGTCGGAGAGAGTTTCTCATGAGCGAATGGCTCGGATTCATCCACCAGCTGCACTTCGCCAATCAGAATCTTGGTGCTGGACGGAACGTTGATGCCCGCCATTTCAGCGATTTTCACCGCTGGCTGTCCAACGATAGCGGCGTTGAGCGCGCCGTTTTTCAGAATGATATCCTGTACCGCCTTCAATTCAGCGCCCTGCAGCAGATAGCCGCCGTGGCTGGCGAAACGTTCGCGTACTGCGTCATACACTGAATCCACAACGATAACGGACTGTTCGGAAGCGCAGATAACGCCGTTATCGAAGGTTTTGGACATCAGAATAGATGCCACTGCGCGTTTAATATCGGCGGTTTCGTCAATCACCACCGGGGTGTTGCCAGCGCCGACGCCGATAGCCGGTTTGCCTGAGCTGTAAGCCGCTTTCACCATGCCCGGTCCGCCGGTAGCGAGGATCAGGTTGATGTCAGGATGGTGCATCAGCTGGTTAGAAAGCTCGACGGAAGGCTGATCGATCCAGCCGATAATATCTTTCGGCGCGCCAGCGGCGATAGCCGCCTGCAGTACGATATCCGCCGCTTTGTTGGTGGCGTCTTTGGCGCGCGGATGTGGCGAGAAGATAATACCGTTACGGGTTTTCAGGCTGATCAGCGCTTTAAAGATAGCGGTGGATGTCGGGTTGGTGGTAGGAACGATACCGCAGATCAGGCCGGTAGGCTCGGCGATGGTGATGGTGCCGAAAGTATCGTCAGTATCGAGGATGCCGCAGGTTTTTTCATCTTTATAGGCATTGTAAATATATTCGGAGGCAAAGTGGTTTTTAATCACTTTATCTTCCACAATACCCATACCTGATTCGGCAACGGCCATTTTAGCCAGCGGAATACGGGCGTCGGCAGCAGCCAGCGCGGCAGCGCGGAAAATGGTGTCGACCTGTTCTTGAGTGAAATTGGCGTATTCGCGCTGTGCTTTTTTTACACGTTCAACAAGTGCGTTAAGTTCAGCGACATTGGTAACGGCCATAATGCTCTCCTGATGGAAGTTAAACTTTTTTAGTAAACGAGCCTGAATGCAAGCTTGCTGCCTGAACAACTGAGCATTACCGTTATGCAGGGCGCGCGATTTGCGTGTTACTGGCTCCAACCGTTTACTGAAAAAGTTTCTATGGCGATGGCGCGCCGCTATCAGGCGAAGCGCTGTCGTTATCACGTCCTTTTGATGAGTTGAGCTTACCTGGAATGAGGTATGGCCTTGTTGATTTAGATCAATATTCCTTGAAGCTGACACCTTTCAGCATGATTATTTTTTGATCTTTGTCACACCTCATACGATGCTCGGCAAGTGTCATGTCATGGCGAGATAAATGCTATGAAAGTTACGATAAGCAGTTTTTATTACTCTTTGAGCGCCTTTATTCAAATCTTTAAACTGATATATATGGCTGGCGAATAACGGTTTTTCCATTAAATTAAAGCCGTTCTCATTGGCGCAATCACGGAGTGGTTTGTGAATACCCTGGCACTGGATTTGTCTGGCTACATTAAGTTTTTTGTCGGCCTGTTCGCGCTGGTAAATCCGGTCGGCATTATTCCGGTATTTATTAGTATGACCAGCTACCAGGCGGTAGCGGAAAGGAATAAAACCAACCTGACGGCAAACCTTGCCGTTGCTATCATCCTCTGGACTTCGCTGTTTCTCGGCGACGCCATCCTGCATATCTTCGGTATTTCAATCGATTCCTTCCGTATCGCCGGCGGCATCCTGGTGGTGACCATCGCCATGTCGATGATCAGCGGCAAGCTGGGCGAGGATAAACAGAATAAGCAGGAGAAATCAGAAACCGCCGTGCGGGAAAGTATTGGCGTCGTGCCGTTGGCGCTGCCGCTGATGGCGGGGCCCGGCGCCATCAGCTCCACCATCGTCTGGAGCACGCGCTACCATAGCTGGGTCAATCTGTTTGCCTTCAGCGTAGCGATTGCGCTTTTTGCCTTCTGCTGTTGGCTGCTGTTTCGCGCCGCGCCGATGATGGTACGCGTGCTGGGTCAGACCGGCATTAACGTGATCACCCGTATTATGGGGCTGCTGCTGATGGCGCTGGGCATTGAGTTTATTGTCACCGGCATGAAAGCAATTTTTCCCGGCCTGCTGAACTGACGCTTCGTTACTAAAACAACCGACTTACTTTGCGTCGGCTAACACTTTAAACGCGACTTAATTTCCGCTGTAAAATACCATTCTGCTTCTAAATAGTGCATAAGATTGATTTTATGCACTATTTTGGTGCGTTTATTCATTCCGCTTAATGACAGCTGACGGTTATTAGCTTTGCTGCTCAAGATACGGCTATTAATCTTTTCGTGCGAAAAAATGTGACTATTTTCACATCATCTCATGCGCTATTTTTTTCATTTATAAGGCGTTTATCAGGGGGTTCGCGCCGCCCGCCAGGTAAAAAAACTGGGTTAATCCTTCGTTATGAGTTTTTGAGCGTTTTGTAAGCATATGGTTTACAAAACCGCTGCCCCTGTAC
>NZ_JANION010000107.1:0-23321 GCF_024610815.1 Mixta sp. | reverse complement strand
ATAAATCTCGTTCTCGTTCTCGTTCTCGTTGCTACCACCAGCATGACGCTCCGTAAGTAAGTGCGCCCATGCCCGCGCCAGATATAGCCTCAGATAACCAACCCGGAATTGAACCGACAACGGGAACCGCTACACTCCCCCCGAATGCGCCGACAGCCCCTCCCATTAACGCAGAGGCAATCATATCGTGTGTAAGATCCCGAATATTACAGTTATTTAATTTGGCTGCGACAACCTGGGCAATCTCAAGATTTACTGCCATCTGATAGTTACCACCTGCACCAGCAACTTGTTGGATTTCAGTTGTAATTAACAGTTCCATGATTATCTCCGTTGTTAAACATGGAATTCCATATTCCGAACGATATATAAGCAACACAAATCAATTACAGTAATTTGGATGTTTACCTCCGGTAAATTATTTCCGGGGGTATACAAACCGCCTGCCGGTTTTGAATCTGCAACAAATGCGCAGTCGGAAACTTGACCAATGCGCGGGGGCTTGATGCGCAGGGGCAAAACGCGCACGAGGATAAGCTGTATCGCGCATAAAAAAGCCCGCTTGCGCAGGCTTATAATCGTTTCGCCGATATTCTATTTCAGCGCCGCCAGTACACGCAGCAGGAAGCTGCGCCACGTTTCGCCCCACAGTTCGGGATCAAATTGATTTTCAGCCAGCAACTCCATGCGTGTTGTCAGTTGGCCGTCACTTTCGGTTTTTAGCATCTCCATGATTTCATTTTTTAACCACCGCGTTGCGTTCTCCCCGTTCTCACGATAACTCTTAACTACTTCTTCAATAGTTTCACCGAAAATATCGCGATCCTGACCGAAATATGTTTGCGTCAGGGTGATAAGAGAAGCATTTTTCCGTTTAAAAGCGTTTACTCTCAATTTATCAAGTAATCTCATAGCATTATTCCAGGAACGGGTATGACGTCAAAATAAAATAGGGTTTGCCAAGATACTCTTGTCCTTTTAAAACTACCCGGACGCGACTGACAGCCCACTTAACCTGGCTTCCTTTGCGGAATCTATAGCCGACTGTTGTACCAGCGTCCCACGTAATTTCTAACGGCTTTTCTATTCTTCCCGTATTTGCCCAACGAATAATTTTAATGCGGTTAGCCCGCAATGCGGCACTGACAAACTTTTCGGCCTGCTCCACGCTGTGAAAAGACGTGGCTGAGCGTGCATCACGGCTGTGTGCAAGGCGCGCCAGGAGTTCTTCGTCAGTTTTTGCAATGTGCTTCCTGATGGTATGCCCGCCGATTTTCTTGACGCCTTCATGCTCCGCCAGCTTCAGCGTTCCTGCACGAACATATTTAATCCGCGACACGCCCCAGGCCAGCCCCGCCGCTGCCGGGACGGCAGCATCAACGGTCAACCCGATATACATGGCCGTGCTGTCGCCGGCGCCGGCCTCTTTCGCCAGCTTTTCGGTGAGTCGAAGTGTTGCCGTGCGGGTATCATGTCCGGTCAGGATGCGGTTGGTGGCGGCGTTAATGTTGTCCAGGCTGTGTGCGCCGGTCACCACGCACACCGCTTTTGTCAGCATCGTCGGTTCAGGCACAACGCAAAGTGCGGCGGCGCCCATGAGTTCAACGGTTCCCAGCGCCAGTTCCAGTCCGCCCAGCAATCTGTTGCCGAACGCTTCCGCCTCCGACACCGTGTGGTAGTCCAGCACGCCCGCCAGCTCTACCGGCGAAATGGCGAATTGTAATTCCGCATCCATAAAACGTTCCTTGTTAATCGTCTCTAATTCTCCGGCGCTTCCGTTCCAGCCGCTGTTTTCTTTCCCGCTTCACCCAGCCCTGCGTATTCCGCGAAAACTATCGGCTCTCCTTCCAGCCATCTCAATGCGGTGTTTCGGCAGAGCCTGCATATGGTTTACCATAGAGACCGCGCTTTTTGCGTTACTGATAGCTATAGTCATTTTATCTGCGTCGCCAAAACGCAACGCAGGCCTAACGTCAGCGGACAGTAGAAAACGCAAGCAGGCGCAAACCATCAAAAGCACGCAAAGACACCATCTAAGCAACAGATAAGGGCATTTAAAACCAGTGAGCGATAACGCGAACCAGCCAACCTTCCTCTTCCACGATTACGAGACCTTCGGCAAAAGCCCGGCGCTGGATCGCCCGGCGCAGTTCGCCGGCATTCGCACCGATATGGATTTCAATATCATCGGCGAGCCGGAGGTTTTTTACTGCCAGCCAGCGGACGATTATCTGCCACAGCCGGAGGCGGTGATGATCACCGGCATTACGCCGCAGCTGGCGCAGGCGCGCGGAGTGACTGAAGCGGAATTCGCCCGACGCATTCATGCCCTGTTTACCGTCGAAAACACCTGCGTGGTCGGCTATAACAACGTGCGCTTCGACGATGAAGTGACGCGCAATATTTTTTATCGCAACTTTTACGATCCCTACGCCTGGAGCTGGCAGAACGGCAATTCGCGCTGGGATCTGCTGGATGTCATGCGCGCCTGCTACGCGCTGCGTCCCGACGGCATCAACTGGCCAGAAAATGATGAGGGGCTGCCAAGCTTTAAGCTGGAGCTCCTGACTCAGGCCAACGGCGTGGAACACAATAACGCGCACGACGCGATGTCGGACGTTTACGCCACTATCGCCATGGCGAAGCTGGTGAAAGAGAAACAGCCGAAGCTGTTCGAGTTTCTGTTCCGGCACCGCACGAAGCAGAAGATCAATACTTTAATCGATATTCCGCAGATGAAGCCGCTGGTGCATATCTCCGGCATGTTCGGCGCGCTGAGGGGCAACACCAGCTGGATCGCCCCGCTCGCCTGGCACCCGGAAAACCGCAACGCGCTGATCGTCTGCGATCTGGCGGGAGATATCACTCCGCTGCTGGAACTGGACGCCGACGCGCTACGCGAACGGCTCTATACGCCGCGTCAGGCGCTGGGCGACAACGCGGCGGTGCCGATTAAGTTGGTGCACAGCAATAAATGTCCGGTGTTGGCGCCTGCCAATACGCTGCGCCCGGAAGACGCTGAGCGTCTGGGCATCGACCGACAGCGCTGTCTCGATAACCTGGCGCTGCTGCGCCAGCACGCCGAGGTGCGCGAAAAGGTGGTGGCGATCTATGCCGAAGCGGAGCCGTTTACCCCTTCAGAAGATGTCGACGCCCAGATTTATAACGGCTTCTTCAGCGACGCCGATAAATCGGCGATGACCATTATCCAGAAAACCGCTCCCGCCAACCTGCCGGCGCTCGATCTCACCTTTAACGATGCGCGCATCGAGAAGCTGCTGTTCCGCTATCGCGCGCGCAACTATCCCGGCACGCTGGATGACAGCGAGCAGCAGCGCTGGCTGCAACATCGTCGCGAAGTGTTGAACGGCGAACGCATCGAAGCGTTTCTGTTGGAGCTGGAGTCGCTGGCCAACCTGCACGACGGCGACAAAGAGAAGATGGCGCAGCTGAAGGCGCTGTATGACTACGCGCGCGAACTGGTCTCGTAACGGTACGCCTGCCGCCCGTAAAAAAGCCGCCCACAAAGGCGGCTTTTTTATGCTGAACGAACCTGTCCGTCAGAAGCGCAGCGAAGCGCCAATATAGGGGCCGTCGGCCAGCACGTTGTCTTTACGATCGCCTTTATTGTTCAGCTCGGCATATTTATAGCCGACGCGCACGTTTAACAGGGAGATCGGCGTAAAGCTGATGCCGCCGGAGGCTTCCTGATAGCTGTCGAGGTGATCGGTAAAGGATTCCGGCGAGTAGTAATATTCGCCGTACAGGCCCAGCATTTTGGTGATCGGGAAGCTCACGCCCGCGCCAACTGCCGCCGCGAAGCCATCTTTGCCATCTTCAGGATCGATCCACATCGCTTTGATGCCCGGCGTCAGGAAAACGGAACCGACTTCGATGTTATAGCCCAGACGCAGGCCGGAGACGTCGCCGTCGTGATCGCTGCGCATCCAGTTGCCGGACAGGCTCAGGCCAGGGGAGGTAGTGCCCAGTCCAACGTTCAGGTTGGTGTAATGTTCACCCACATCAACGCTGCCCTCGATAGCCTGCGCCGAACCTGCAACCAACGCCAGCGCCAGACCGCTGCTTACCACTACTTTTTTAAACATTGCCAACTCCATTCATTCAGGCAGTAATTGCTGGCGCAGGGTAGCGGAGCTGACTCTGAGATACAAGGCCGATAAGCGCGAAACAGCAGGATGCCGCCGTGCGACTGTCGACCGGAGAGGGCCGCCCGCCTGCGCGCCAGGCAGAAAAAAGGCCAGACAGCTGTCTGGCCTTGATGGCGTTTAACGCGTCGAATCAGAGCGATTCTTCGCTGTACTGCGGCACCGGATTACGGAAGCTGCGGGTGACGAAGGCCAGGTAAATGATACCGACTGCCGCCCAGATCAGGCCCAGCACCATCGAACTCTCTTCGAGGTTAATCCACAGCGCGCCAACCGTCAGCGCACCGCAGAGCGGCAGCACCAGGTAGTTGATGTTGTCCTTCAGCGTATGGCGACGCTTCTCGCGGATCCAGAACTGCGAAATCACCGACAGGTTAACGAAGGTAAAGGCCACCAGCGCGCCGAAGTTGATCAGCGCCGTCGCCGTCACCAGGTCAAAGCGGATCGCCAGCAGCGCGATAGCGCCTACCAGCAACACGTTCAGCGCTGGAGTACGCCATTTCGGATGCACGTAGCCGAAGAAACGCTCCGGGAAGACGCCGTCGCGGCCCATCACGTACATCAGACGGCTCACGCCCGCGTGGGCGGCCATACCGGAAGCCAGCACCGTCACGCAGGAGAAAATCAGAATGCCGAACTGGAAGGTTTTACCCGCCACGTAGAGCATGATTTCCGGCTGCGACGCGTCCGGGTCCTTAAAGCGCGAGATATCCGGGAAATAGAGCTGCAGGAAGTAAGACACCACGATAAAGATGATGCCGCCGACCAGCGCCGTCAGGAAGATCGCTTTCGGGATCACGCGCTCCGCATCTTTCGTCTCTTCAGAGAGCGAGCTGATGCCGTCGAAGCCGAGGAACGAGAAGCAGAGAATAGTAGCGCCGGTGATCATCGGCACCACATGCGCATTCTCCGACCAGAACGGGCGGCTGCTGACCAGCGTGCCGGCGCCTTCGCCATGCGCTACGCCGTAAATCACCATGCCCATCAGCACGATCATCACCGCCACCTGCAACACCACAATCAGGCTGTTGAAGTTGGCGACGGTTTTGATGCCGCGCAGGTTGGACAGCGTCATAAAGCCGACCAGCAGCACGACGAAAATCCATGAAGGGAGATCGGGAACCAGCGCTTCAAAATAGATTTTCGCCAGCAGAATGTTGATCATCGGCATAAACAGATAATCAAGCAGCGACGACCAGCCAACCATAAAGCCGACGTGCGGGCTAATGGTTTTCTGCGCGTAGGTATAAGCGGAGCCCGCAGATGGGAAGCGGTGTACCAGCTTACCGTAGCTCAGCGCAGTAAACAGGATGGCGATCAGCGCGAAAGCATAGGCGGTGGCGACATGTCCGTCGGTCAGGCCGGAAACGATACCAAAGGTATCAAACAGCGTCATCGGCTGCATATAGGCGAGACCAATCATCACCACCGGCATTAAAGTCAGTGTTTTTTTCAGGTGGGTACGACGCGGCTGCGCGACGTTGTTGATATTATGCGACATGGTTCAGTCCCCCCATAGCGGCGGCCTGGTGCGGGCGGACCACAGGGAAACTTCGCGTTAAGCGAGAGAGGTTCTTCAGAGGCGTGACAGAGGATGCAGGGCCGAGGCCGATTGCGCCATAATCATCACGGAGTCGAACACCAGCGAACGCTGGTGAGAAATTAACGAGTTGCCCCATCTTTTTTTCCTCAAAACCACACGGTAAACGTGTTCAGTGTGTATCTATCCGGCACGCAGGCCGGCCTCTTTTTAAATTAGCCTGGTTAAATGCAAAAAAATAACCGACGCGTAAAGCGCCGGTTATTTCTCTATTTTGCAGGGCGCATATTTTGCACCACGTGGAGGGAGGATGACAAGATGTTGAGACCTTCAGTAACAATTTCTTTTTCGGCGGTAAGCGGAATTAAAAAACGAATCACGTTGGCGCGCACGCCGCAGGCGAGCAATATCAGCCCCTGACGCCCCGCCTCCTGCACCAGTGCCTGAGTCAGCGCCTTCGCCGGGCGTTGCGCGTCGCCCTCTTCCACCAGCTCCATGGCGATCATCGCGCCGACGTGACGCACGTCGCCGATACAGTCGAACTGCTCCGCCAGCTGATGCAGAAACGCCACCACCTGCTCGCCCTGTTCCTGAGCGCGCTGGTTAAGCTGCTCGCGTTCGATAATCTCCAGCACCGCCAGCGCCGCGGCGATGCTGACCGGCGAACCGGCGTAGGTGCCGCCGAGTCCGCCCGCCTGCGCTTTCTGCATCAGCGCGGCGCGGCCGACCACCGCCGACAGTGGAAAACCGCCGGCCAGGCTTTTCGCCATGGTAATGATGTCGGGCTCGACGCCGCTATGCTCGATAGCGAAGGTTTTGCCGGTGCGACAGAAGCCGCTCTGGATCTCATCGGCGATCAGCACGATGCCGTGTTCGTCGCAGATCTGGCGCAGCTGACGTAGAAAGGTCGGCGGCGCGGCGTAAAAGCCGCCCTCTCCCTGCACCGGCTCGATAATGATCGCCGCTACGTCATCCGGCGAGACGTCCGCCGCGAAGATGCCCTGTAGGGCGCCTGACGCCTGGCTTTCGCTGATGCCGGGATAGCTGACCGGATAAGGGGCATGGAAGATACCACCGGGAAATGGCCCGTACCCTTTTTTATAGGGCTGCACCTTGCCGGTCAGCGCCATCCCCAGCAGCGTGCGGCCGTGAAAGCCGCCACGGAAGGCAATGACGCCGGAGCGTCCGGTGGCGATGCGCGCCACCTTGATCGCGTTTTCCACCGCCTCGGCGCCGGTGGTCATCAGCAGGGTCTGCGCCGGACCGGCGATCGGCGCCAGCGCGTTCAGCTTTTCCGCCAGTTCGACGTAGCTGCCGTATGGCGTCACCTGAAAACAGGGATGAGTAAAGCACTCCAGCTGTCCCTGCACCGCACGCATGACGTCCGGGTGGTTATGGCCGGTATTCAGCACCGCGATGCCGGAGGCGAAATCGATATAGCGTCGCCCTTCCACATCCCAGATTTCCGCGTTGCGCGCTTTCGCAATGTAAACCGGCAGCGCGTTGCCCACGCCGGGCGTCACCGCCGCTTCGCGCCGCGCCTGCCACTGTTGATTCGTTTGCATGATGCTCACCTCAGGCGTTTTTCAACATCCAGTCAATCTCAGTGGCGGTAATCAGCCGTTCAAACTGCATCAGCTCATGGTGTTTGCAGCTGTGCCAGACAAAGCTGAAGCGTTCCCCCAGCAGCTCGCGCAGGGCGCGGCTTTGCGCGAACTCGCCCAGCGCCTCGCTCTGACGCACCGGCAGCGGCGTGCCGTCCGACGTGTGGCCGTTGCCGGTAACCGGCGCGGGCAGCGTCAGCGGAGTATCCAGCCCGTGCAGAATGCCGGCGAAAATCGCCGCCATCACCAGCCAGGGGTTAGCGTCCGCACCGGCGACGCGATACTCAATGCGGCGGTTATCGATATCGCCGCAGGGAATGCGCAACGCCACGGTGCGGTTGTTGTGGCCCCAGGAGGCTTGCAGCGGCACGTAGGATTCGGGAATAAAGCGGCGATAGGCGTTAACATTCGGCGCCAGCAGGGCCATCGAGGCGGGCATCAGATCGATCATCCCCGCCAGCGCGCGCTTCAGCAGCGGCGAATCGCTGCCGTCGTCGCAGGCGAAGGCATTGTGATCGGCGGCGTCCAGCATGCTGACATGCACATGCATCCCGCTGCCGGCGTACTCCTCATAGGGTTTCGCCATAAAGGTGGCGGTCATGCCGTGGTTTTCCGCCACCTGACGCACCAGCCTTTTCAGCTGTAGCGCATGGTCGCAGGCGCTCAGGACGTTGCGCGTATGATGCAGGTTGATTTCAAACTGGCCGGGCGAGGCTTCCGCCAGCGCGCCGTCGGTAGGAATACCCTGCAGCTTCGCCAGCCGGTCGATATCGCCCAGCACCTCGGCGAAATGGTCCAGGTTGTCGACGGAGTAGACCTGACTCTGCATGCTGCGCTCGTCGCTGCCAGGCGTACAGGGCGGCTGAATATAGCCTTCGGGATCGCGTTGTTTATCGACCAGATAGAACTCCAGCTCTACCGCTACCACCGGAAACAGTCCCCGGTTGCGCAAGCGCTGCCAGAGATTGTTCAGTACATTTCGGGGTTCAACGTCAAAGGGAGTGCCATCTTGATTGCGCATGGTCAACAGCAGTTGCGCAATATGGTCGGGATCGGAAGCGGCGGGAACCAGCGTGCCCTCGACGGGCGTACAGATGTTGTCCGGCTCGCCCAGCGCCTGGCCTAAACCGGCCTGTTCGACGGTGTTGCCAAGAATATCCATTGCAAAGACCGATGCCGGGAAGTAACAACCTTTTTCCAGCCTTGCAAGGCTGCTTACCGGAATACGTTTACCGCGAAAAACACCGTTCAGATCGTTAAGAAGAATATCGACGTACTGTGTTTCAGGATGGCGTTCCAGATAGGCTTTTACCTCATTCTGGAACGCGCTGGTTCGCATCTCTTCACTGTGTCGCGTGAAGTCTTCTACTTCCACCAGGTTTGTCATGATCCCACCCGCCATTTACCGTTTATAAAGGTTGTGCGTACTGCTCAAAATAACGGCCACATTTAGAACATAGTCATAAGACAAAAAGTGTGCAAATGTTACAAAGCGGTTTGAATATTGAACAAAGCCTGACTAGATTGAAAATATATTGTACAAATCAGCGTCTCCGCTGCGGTTTTGTCAGAAATATTTGCCAGTTAACGTGAGGGGCAGGATGGAAAGAATAATGGACAAGCCGTTGATCGGCGTCTTGACGTGCCGCACCGTGAAAGATGGCCATCCCGCTTTTGTACTGCACCAGAAATATCTCGACGCCATTATGGATGCGGGCGGCGTTCCCGTGGCGCTGCCGCACCGCCCCGATCTGAGCGAGACTATCGCCAGGCGCACGCTGCCGCTGCTGGACGGGCTGTTGCTGCCCGGCAGTCCAAGCAATATTGAACCCTGGCGCTACGCCGAGACCGGCGAGGAGGAGCTCGCCGATCCGGGCCGCGACGCGCTGGCGCTGGCGCTGATCCAGCAGGCGCTGCCGCTCAGGATGCCGCTGCTGGCGATCTGTCGCGGCATGCAGGAGCTGGTGGTCGCCACCGGCGGCACGCTGCGCCGCGCGCTGCCCGCAGAGGCTATCCGTCACCACGCCGACGACGACCGGACGCTGGCGGAGCAGTATGCGCCGACGCATGCGATAGCGCTGACCGCCGAAGGACGGCTGTCGCAGCTGCTGCGCGGCGCCACCTCCATTGAAGTAAATTCGCTGCATAAACAGGGGGTGCTGCATCCGGGCCCGCTGTTGCAAATCGAGGCGACCGCGCCGGACGGCGTAATCGAAGCGGTCGCCGTACCGAATCATCCGTTCGCCATCGGCGTGCAGTGGCACCCCGAATGGCGCTATCAACATACTGAAGCTTCGACGCAACTGTTCGGGGCTTTTATTCACGCCTGTCATCAATTCACCCGGGAAAAACGGCTATGAACGAAGCCACACTGGCCCCAGGACGTCGGCTGTCACAGATCCGTCAGGAATTAGGTTTATCACAACGGCGCGTCGCGGAGCTTGCCGGACTGACGCACAGCGCCATCAGCACCATTGAACAGGATAAAGTCAGCCCCGCCGTCAGCACGCTACAAAAGCTGCTGAAGGTCTATGGGCTGTCGCTGTCGGAGTTTTTTTCGGAGCCCCTGAAAAATACGCCGCCGAAAATTGTGATCGAGCCGCAGGAGCTGATCGACATCGGCAGTCAGGGCGTCTCGCTGAAGCTGATTCATAACGGCAACGCAAGTCATAATCTGGCGATGCTGCTGGAAACCTATGAGCCGGGCGCCACTACCGGCGAAAAAATTCGTCATCCCGGCGAAGAGACCGGCACGCTGCTGGAGGGAGAAATCACCCTGACCATCGGCGGCCAGAGCTATCAGTTACAGGCCGGGCAGAGCTACGTTATCGATACCGGTCTGCCGCACAGCTTCAGCAATACCTCAACGCGGCCCTGTCGCATCGTCAGCGCCCATACGCCCGCCAGCTTCTGAACCGCTAAGGAGACCCGCCGTGAATTATGTCGACAGCTATTACGCCGCAACGGTTAATCCGCATCAACCCTGGCCGCAGCTGGATGGCTCGGTGCAGTGCGACGTTTGCATTATCGGCGCGGGATTCACCGGCCTCTCCTCCGCGCTGTTTCTGACCGAAGCGGGCTATGACGTGGTGGTGCTGGAGGCGGCGCGCGTCGGCTACGGCGCCAGCGGGCGCAACGGCGGCCAGGTGGTTAACTCCTACAGCCGCGACATTGACGTTATTGAACAGCGTTACGGCGTCGACGCAGCGCGTATGCTCGGCAGCATGATGTTTGAGGGCGCGGACATTATCCGCGACCGCATCGATCGTTATGCTATCGCCTGCGACTACCGTCCCGGCGGTATCTTCGCCGCGTTGAATGCGCGCCAGATGCAGCATCTGCGCAATCAGCAGCGGCTGTGGGAACGCTACGGCAATCATGAGCTGGAACTGCTGGACGAACGCGGCATTCGCCGTGAAATTGCAACGGAACGCTACGTCGGCGGACTGCTGGATCGTCGCGGCGGCCATCTCCATCCGTTGAATCTGGCGCTGGGCGAGGCGGAGGCGATACGACGGCACGGCGGCCGCATCTATGAACAATCGGCGGTGGAACAGGTCATCTACGGCGCGCCGCATCTGATTAAAACCGCGCGCGGCGACGTCAGCGCCAAATTTGTGATTTTCGCCGGCAACGCCTATCTGGCGCCGGAGCTGGAGCCGCGCCTGAGTCGAAAAAGCATGCCCTGCGGATCGCAGATCGTTACCACCGAGCCGCTCAGCAACGATCAGGCGCTGGCGCTGCTGCCGGACAACTACTGCGTGGAGGATTGCAATTATCTGCTGGACTACTTCCGGCTGACCGCCGACAACCGGCTGCTCTATGGCGGCGGCGTGATTTACGGCGCGCGCGAGCCGCAGGACATTGAGGCGCTGATTCGGCCCAAGCTGTTAAAAACCTTCCCGCAGTTAAAGAACGTCAAGTTGAGTCACTGCTGGAGCGGCAACTTTTTGCTGACGCTGTCGCGCATGCCGCAGCTGGGGCGGCTGGAGAAGCAGGCTTACTATATTCAGGGGGACAGCGGACACGGCGTCACCTTTACCCATCTGGCGGGCAAGCTGGTGGCGGAAGCGCTGCGCGGCGACGCCGAGCGTTTCGACGCCTTCGCCAAACTGCCGCATCTCCCCTTCCCCGGCGGCCGACGCTTTAAGGTGCCGCTGACCGCCGTCGGCGCCGCCTGGTACGCGCTGCGCGATCGGCTGGGCGTTTAGCGACGCCTTACGCTGCGACAAACCGCGCTTCGCAGAACAACAGGCGGCCCGCCAGCCGCGCTGTTCCGCTGGCTTTAGCCCAGCGGCATTTTAATCGGATCGGGATAGCGATACTCAAATCCCAGCTCATCGCAAATTTTACTGCCGTCCACCAGCTTGCCCTTCTCACGCGCGGCAGGCGCGAAAGTCGGCGGCGTCAGCCCCAGCTGGCGCGCCACCGATGGATAAAAGTCCTGACGGGAAGGATGCGCCGGCGCGCAGAGATTATAGGTGCGTCCGCCCTTCGGCGTTTGCAGCAACAGAATAATCGCCTCGACCACATCATCCAGATGGACCAGATTAACGCCATGTTCGCCGTCGCGCACCTCAGTCTTGCCCGCCAGAAAGCGGCCCGGATGACGCTTCGGTCCTACCAGTCCCGCCAGCCGCAGAATATCGACCGAAGTGCCGGGCAGATCGTGCAGCCAGTTTTCCAGCTCTACCAGCGTTTTACCGGCGACGGTGACCGGCTGTAACGGGCTATGCTCTTTCACCACGCCATTGCCGTCGCCATAAACCGATGTGGAGCTGGTGAAGATGATGCGCGGCACGCTGAACGCCAGCGCGCTGTCGACCAGGTTTTGCACCGCGCGCAGATAATGTTCGCCGCCCTCCACGGTGCGGCTGGCCGGCAGCGTCACCACCAGCGCGTCCACCGCCAGCAGCGCCTCCAGCTCATCCGCATCGCACTCCAGCTCCGGCGTTAAGGTCAACTGACAGCTTTCAATGCCGCACATGCGCGCCGCCTCGACGCCGTCCGGCGTCGTTTTGCTGCCGGTAACCTGCCAGCCGCGCGACGTCAGCGCCATCGCCAGCGGCATTCCCAGCCATCCAAGACCTACAATCGCGACTTTTTTCATCTCTGCTCCTGAGGCGTCAGCCTGTTTTCTTCTAAGGCTACGCCACGCTCCTGAGCGTGACAATCTTCGTTGAAAAAGAGATTTGCGCCGCGCGCGAAAAAACGGTTGCCAATCGCCCTCTTCTCCGCTAGGTTAATTGACAGGCAAATGAATATACATGCAGAGAATTTTATGACACGCGTTCAGTTCAACCATCACCACCACCATCACCCTGACTAGTCTTTCAGGCGATGTGTGCTGGAAGACAATTGATCTTCCAGTGGTGCAGAGCGCGATAAGAGCCCCCGGAAGATCTTCTTCCGGGGGCTTTTTTTTGGCTGACTGCGACCGACCGGATAAATGACAAGAGGACTGGAGAGATGTTAGATAACACCCGTTTACGCATAGCTATGCAAAAATCTGGCCGTTTAAGCGATGAATCGCGCGAGCTTCTGGCGCGCTGCGGCATCAAAATCAACCTGCAGCAGCAGCGCCTGATCGCCTTTGCTGAGAATATGCCGATCGATATTTTGCGCGTGCGTGACGACGATATTCCGGGCCTCGTGATGGACGGCGTGGTGGATCTCGGCATCGTCGGCGAAAACGTGCTGGAAGAAGAGCTGCTGACCCGCCGCGCGCAGGGCGAAGACCCGCGCTACTTTACCCTGCGCCGCCTCGATTTCGGCGGCTGTCGCCTGTCGCTGGCGATGCCGGTGGACGAGGAATATACCGGCGTCCAGTGTCTTCAGGGTTCGCGCATCGCCACCTCCTATCCTCACCTGCTGAAACAGTATCTTGATAAACAAGGCGTCGCTTTTAAATCCTGTCTGCTGAACGGCTCGGTGGAAGTCGCGCCGCGCGCTGGCCTGGCCGATGCCATCTGCGACCTGGTTTCAACCGGCGCGACGCTGGAAGCGAACGGCCTGCGCGAAGTGGAAGTGATTTACCGTTCCAAAGCGGTGCTGATCCAGCGCGACGGCGAACTGTCGGCGGCGAAACAGGAGCTGGTAGATAAATTGATGACGCGCATTCAGGGCGTGATCAAAGCGCGCGAATCGAAATATATCATGCTGCACGCGCCGAGCGAGCGGCTGGAAGAAGTGATCGCGCTGCTGCCGGGCGCCGAGCGTCCGACGGTGCTGCCGCTGGCGGGCGACCAGAGCCGCCTGGCGATGCACATGGTCAGCAGCGAAACCCTGTTCTGGGAAACGATGGAAAAACTGAAGGCGCTGGGCGCCAGTTCGATCCTGGTACTGCCGATTGAGAAGATGATGGAGTAAACCCATGAGCCGCTTTGACACGCTTACCGACTGGCAGCAGTGCGACGAGGCGCAGCAGCAGGCGCTGCTGACCCGCCCGGCGATCTCCGCCTCGGACAATATTACCCAAACGGTGAAAACCATTCTTACCCGCGTCCGCGAAGCGGGCGACACCGCCCTGCGCGAATACAGCGCGGCCTTCGATAAGGCGCAGGTGGACGAACTGCGCGTCGGTCCGGCGCAGATCGCCGCGGCGGCGGAGCGGCTGAGCGACGACGTCAGGCAGGCGATGGCGGCAGCCGTCGCCAATATCGAGACCTTCCACCGCGCCCAGCAGCTGCCTGCCGTGGATATTGAAACCCAGCCCGGTGTGCGCTGCCAGCAGGTGACCCGCCCGATTCGCTCGGTCGGCCTCTATATTCCCGGCGGCTCGGCGCCGCTTTTTTCAACCGTGCTGATGCTGGCGACCCCGGCGCGCATCGCCGGCTGCCAGCGCGTGGTGCTCTGCTCGCCGCCGCCGATCGCCGATGAGATCCTGTACGCCGCGCAATTGTGCGGCGTGGAGGAGGTATTCCAGGTCGGCGGCGCGCAGGCGATCGCCGCGCTGGCCTTCGGTACCGAATCAGTACCGAAAGTCGATAAAATCTTCGGCCCCGGCAACGCGTGGGTGACCGAGGCGAAGCGTCAGGTGAGCCAGCGTCTTGACGGCGCGGCGATCGATATGCCCGCCGGGCCTTCTGAAGTGCTGGTGATTGCCGACGAGGAAGCCACGCCCGCCTTTGTCGCTTCCGATCTGCTGTCGCAGGCGGAGCATGGCCCCGACTCGCAGGTGATTCTGCTGACCCCGTCGCGTCAGCTGGCGCAGGCGGTGGCGGAAGCGGTGGAAGCGCAGCTGGCCCAGCTGCCGCGCGCCGAGACCGCGCGCCAGGCGCTCACCAGCAGCCGCCTGATCGTGGCGCGCGATTTGCAGCAGTGCGTAGAGATATCCAACCGCTACGGACCGGAGCATTTGATTATTCAGACGCGCCAGCCGCGCGAGCTGGTGGAACAGATCACCAGCGCCGGATCGGTGTTTCTCGGCGACTGGTCGCCGGAATCGGCGGGCGACTACGCCTCCGGCACCAACCATGTGCTGCCGACCTACGGCTATACCGCCACCTGCTCCAGCCTGGGGCTGGCGGATTTCCAGAAGCGCATGACGGTGCAGGAATTGACGCCGCAGGGCTTCCTGAACCTGGCGCCGACCATTGAGACGCTGGCTGTCGCAGAGCAGCTCATCGCCCATAAAAATGCCGTTACGCTGCGCGTCGCCGCGCTGAAGGAGAAAGCATGAGTGACAATATCGTCCGGCTGGCGCGCGCTAACGTGCAGGCGCTGACGCCCTATCAGTCCGCGCGTCGTCTCGGCGGCAACGGCGACGTCTGGCTGAACGCCAACGAATATCCGCTGCCGGTACCGTTCGAGCTGTCGCAGCAGACGCTGAACCGCTACCCGGAATGCCAGCCGAAGCAGGTAATTGAACGCTACGCCGCCTACGCCGGACTGTCGCCGGAGCAGGTGCTGGTCAGCCGCGGCGCGGACGAAGGCATCGAGCTGCTGATGCGCGCCTTCTGCGAGCCGGGTCAGGACGCGATTCTGTTCTGCCCGCCGACCTATGGCATGTACAGCGTCAGCGCCGAAACCATCGGCATCGAATATCGCACCGTGGCGGCGCTGGAGAACTGGCAGCTGGACCTGCCCGCCATCGCCGCCGCGCTGCCGGGCGTCAAGCTGGTCTATATGTGCAGTCCCAACAATCCGACCGGCAACCTGATCAATAGAGACGATATTCGTCAACTGCTGGAGATGACGCGCGGCAAAGCGCTGGTGGTGGCGGACGAAGCCTATATCGAGTTCTGCCCGCAGGCGACGCTGGCGAGCTGGATCGCGGAATATCCGCACCTCGTGGTGCTGCGCACGCTGTCGAAAGCCTTTGCGCTGGCGGGGCTGCGCTGCGGCTTTACCCTGGCGAATCCGGCGGTGATCGCGCTGCTGTTAAAAGTGATCGCGCCCTATCCGCTGTCGACGCCGGTGGCCGATATCGCCGCTCAGGCGCTGAGCGCGGAAGGCATCGCCCTGATGCGCAGCCATGTGGTGGAGCTGAACGCCAACCGCAGCTGGCTGGCGACGACGCTGGCGACGCTGCCCTGCGTCGAGCAGGTCTTTCCCAGCGAGACCAACTATCTTCTGGCGCGCTTTACCGATTCGCCACGGGTATTTAAAACCCTGTGGGACCAGGGCATTATCCTGCGTGACCAGAACAAGAACCCGGGACTTGCCGGATGCCTGCGCATTTCCATCGGCACCCGAACCGAGTGCGAGCGCCTGATCGCCGCACTGCAAACCCTGCCCGGCACCGTGGAGCAAGCATGAGTCAGAAAAC
Organism: Mixta sp.; assembly: GCF_024610815.1. Lineage (NCBI taxonomy): Bacteria > Pseudomonadati > Pseudomonadota > Gammaproteobacteria > Enterobacterales > Erwiniaceae > Mixta > Mixta sp. The sequence continues at coordinate 7,241 of NZ_JANION010000107.1, read as the reverse complement.
CCTTTTTATCGATCGCGACGGCACCCTTATCAGCGAACCGCCGCAGGATTTCCAGGTCGACCGCATGGAGAAGCTGGCCTTTGAGCCGGACGTGATCCCGGCGCTGCTGGCGCTGCAGAAGGCGGGCTACCAGCTGGTGATGATCACCAACCAGGACGGCCTCGGCACCGACAGTTTCCCGCAGGCGGATTTTGACGGCCCGCATAATCTGATGATGCAGATCCTGACCTCGCAGGGCGTGCGCTTCGACGATATTCTGATCTGCCCGCATCTGCCGGCGGATAACTGCGACTGCCGCAAGCCGAAAACCAAACTGGTAGAGGCCTGGCTGGCGGAAGGCGCGCTGGACAAGGCCAACAGCTATGTAATCGGCGATCGCGCCACCGATATCGAGCTGGCGCAGAACATGGGCATCCAGGGGCTGCGCTACAGCCAGGATGGCCTGGACTGGAACGCCATCTGCCAGAAGCTGACGCAGCGCGATCGCTATGCGAAGGTGAACCGCAACACCAAAGAGACGCAGATTGAAATCGAGGTGTGGCTGGACCGCGAAGGCGGCAGCAAAATCAACACCGGCGTCGGCTTTTTCGACCATATGCTGGATCAGATCGCCACGCACGGCGGCCTGCGCATGAACGTCGAGGTGAAAGGCGACCTTTATATCGACGATCACCACACGGTAGAAGATACCGGCCTCGCGCTGGGAGAAGCGTTGCTGAAGGCGCTGGGCGACAAGCGCGGCATCGGCCGCTTCGGCTTCGTGCTGCCGATGGACGAATGCCTGGCGCGCTGCGCGCTGGATATTTCCGGCCGTCCGCACCTGGAGTTCAAGGCGGAGTTTAACTACCAGCGCGTGGGCGATCTCAGCACCGAGATGGTCGAGCACTTTTTCCGCTCGCTCTCCTATTCGATGGCCAGCACACTGCATCTGAAAACCAAAGGCAAAAACGACCATCACCGCGTGGAAAGTCTGTTTAAGGCCTTTGGCCGCACGCTGCGCCAGGCGATTCGCGTGGAAGGCAATACCCTGCCGAGCTCGAAAGGAGTGCTGTAATGAACGTGGTGATCCTTGATACCGGCTGCGCCAATCTCTCCTCGGTAAAGTCCGCCATTCAGCGCCTCGGCTATACGCCGCAGGTCAGCCGCGACGCCGATATCGTGCTGAAGGCGGACAAGCTCTTTCTGCCCGGCGTCGGCACCGCGCAGGCGGCGATGGACCAGCTGGCGGAGCGCGAGCTGATTGAGCTGGTGAAAGCCTGCACCCAGCCGACGCTTGGCATCTGCCTTGGCATGCAGCTGCTCGGCAGCATGAGCGACGAAAGCGGCGGCGTAAAAACCTTAGGCATTATCGATCAGCCGGTTTTGCAGATGCAGGACCGCGGGCTGCCGCTGCCCCATATGGGCTGGAACCGCGTCACCCCGCAGGCGGGACACCACCTGTTTCGCGGCATTGAGGAGGAGAGCTGGTTCTATTTCGTCCACAGCTATGCGATGCCGGTTAACGCCTGCACCATCGCCCAGTGCCTCTACGGCGAACCATTTACCGCCGCGGTGCAGAAAGATAACTTCTACGGCGTTCAGTTCCACCCTGAGCGCTCCGGCAAAGCGGGCGCGCAGCTGCTGAAAAACTTCCTGGAGATGTAACGGATGATTATCCCGGCATTGGATTTAATTGATGGAAAAGTGGTGCGTCTGCATCAGGGGGACTACGGTCAGCAACGCGACTACGGCAGCGACCCGCTGCCGCGCCTGCAGGATTATCAGCGTCAGGGCGCACAGCTGCTGCACCTGGTCGATTTGACCGGCGCGAAGGACCCCGCGGCGCGTCAGCTTACGCTGTTGAAATCGCTGCTGGCGGGCGTTGAGGTGCCGGTTCAGGTCGGCGGCGGCATCCGCAGCCACGACGACGTCGCCGCGCTGCTGGAGGCAGGCGCCGCGCGCGTGGTGGTTGGCTCGACGGCGGTCAGGCAGCCAGTAGAAGTGCAGCAATGGTTTAGCGAGTTTGGCCCAGAGGCGATTGTGCTGGCGCTGGATGTGCGCATCGACGCGGATAACCGCAAAGAGGTGGCGATCAGCGGCTGGCAGGAAGCGGCGGGCGTCACGCTGGAGCAGGTGATCGAACAGTATCTGCCCTGCGGCCTGAAGCATGTACTCTGCACCGATATTTCACGCGACGGCACCCTGAGCGGCTCGAATGTATCGCTCTATCAGGAAGTCTCCGCGCGTTTCCCGCAGATTGCGTTTCAGTCTTCCGGCGGCATCGGCGCGCTGGCGGATATCGCCGCCCTGCGTCACAGCGGCGCGCAGGGCGTTATCGTCGGACGCGCCCTGCTGGAAGATAAATTCACGGTTTCGGAGGCGATTTCATGCTGGCAAAACGGATAATTCCCTGTCTCGACGTGCGTGACGGGCAGGTGGTGAAAGGCGTGCAGTTTCGCAATCACGAGATCATCGGCGATATCGTGCCGCTGGCGCAGCGCTATGCCGACGAGGGCGCCGACGAACTGGTGTTCTATGACATTACAGCCTCCAGCGACGGCCGCGTGGTGGATAAAAGCTGGGTCGCGCGCGTGGCGGAAGTGATCGATATCCCCTTCTGCGTGGCTGGCGGTATTAAAAGCGCCGAAGATGCGGCGCAGATCCTCTCCTTCGGCGCGGATAAAATATCCATTAACTCGCCCGCGCTGGCCGATCCGGAACTGATCACCCGACTGGCCGATCGCTTCGGCGTTCAGTGCATCGTGGTAGGAATCGATACCTGGTATGACGAGCAGAGCGGCAAATATCACGTAAACCAATATACCGGCGATGAAGCGCGCACGCGCGTTACGCAGTGGGAAACCCTGGATTGGGTGCAGGAAGTGCAAAAACGCGGCGCTGGCGAAATCGTACTGAACATGATGAATCAGGACGGCGTGCGCAACGGCTATGACCTCATTCAACTGCAAAAAGTGCGTGAAGTCTGTAAGGTGCCGCTTATTGCCTCCGGCGGCGCTGGCGCCATGGAACATTTTCTGGACGCGTTCCGCATCGCTAACGTCGACGGGGCGCTGGCCGCCTCGGTATTTCATAAGCAGATTATTAATATCGGTGAACTGAAACGGTTCCTGATCGAACACGATGTGGAGATTCGCCCGTGCTAACAGAACAGCAGCTTTCCCAACTGGACTGGGAAAAAACCGACGGCATGATGCCAGCTATCGTGCAACACAGCGTATCGGGCGAGGTCCTGATGCACGGCTATATGAACCAGGAGGCGCTGGCGAAAACGCTGAACGAAGGCAAAGTCACCTTCTGGTCGCGCACCAAAGCGCGTCTCTGGACCAAAGGCGAAACCTCCGGCCACTTTCTTAACGTAGTCAGCATTACGCCCGATTGCGATAACGATACGCTGCTGGTGCTGGCGCAGCCGATCGGCCCGACCTGCCATCTCGGCACTTCCAGCTGCTTCTCGCCCGCAGCGCCAGACTGGACCTTTCTCTGGCAGCTGGAGCAGCTGCTGGCGGCGCGCAAGCAGGCCGATCCCGACAGTTCCTATACCGCGAAGCTCTACGCCAGCGGCACCAAGCGCATTGCGCAGAAGGTCGGCGAGGAAGGCGTGGAGACCGCGCTGGCCGCGACGGTAAACGATCGCCATGAGCTGACCAATGAGGCTTCCGATCTGCTGTATCACCTGATGGTGCTGCTACAGGATCAGAATCTTGACCTGAGCACGATTATTAATAATCTGCGCGCGCGTCATAAAGCCTGACGACCAGGACGCCGCCGTTACGGCGGCGTCCTTTTTCTTTCGACACCGGTTCTGCAACATTCCGTTTTTCAACGATCGTTGGTTTCGTCTCAGCTGCTGATTGCATCTCCATATCGTATTTCCCGTTGCTACCGATTTTCTGCGTTTCCTTTCTACGATCTGCCTTTTTGAGCATGCCCTCACCTGTCCCGCCCTGCAATTTTTGCTACAGTAGCGCGGGTATAAACGGGGAGAAATACGCATCACTATGAACAGTACGTTTCATCAGCTCATAACGCTGCTGGATAAGCATCAGGCGCGCTACCGTTTAATCGAACATGCGCCGGAAGGAAAATGCGCGGCGGTAGCGCAGCTGCGGGGCACGCATCCTGAACAGGGGGCCAAGGCGCTGGTATGCCATGTAAAAGGCAACGGCATCAAACAGTACGTGTTAGCCGTGCTGCCAGCCGATTGTCAGGCGGACCTGAGCAAGGTCGCTTCCGCTGTCGGCGGCACGCGTGCTTCTCTGGCCAGCTCGGTTGAAGTAGAAAAGCTTACCGGCTGCGTGTTCGGCGCGATTCCGCCCTTTAGCTTCCACCCTGAACTAAATCTTATCGTCGATCCGCTGCTGTTTGCGCGCTTTGATGAGATTGCCTTCAACGCGGGCAGGCTGGATTGTTCAATTATCCTGAACAGGGACGATTACCGCTCACTGGCCGGATCGATGCTGGCAACATTCAGACGCGAAGATGATAACAGCTTACGACAGGCATAAAAAAACCCGGCGCTGGCCGGGTTTTTCTTTGTTCAGGTCAATCAGCTAAGCTGTTTACGTTGCCGCCATGTCGCAGCCATATTGCGTCCCAGCACAATCGCCGAACCCACAACGCCGCCCAGCAATACCGCCAGCACCAGCGTCAGTCCTTTTTTCGGGCTGTCACGACGAATAGGCAAATCCGGCTGCATGATATAGCGGAAGGATTGCAGGTTATCGACCTGGATCTTCAGATCCTTGATCAGGCGCAGCGCGCGCTGGGTGGCATAGTAGCTGTCATCCAGCGGCAACGGACGCGTCGCTTCGTTAGCGATAGCCGCATTCAACGCCTTGGTGCCCAGCAGGTAAAGCGTATCGTCTGATAAAAACTCCGCCTGGGTCAGCTGAGAGGTTACAATGCCTGAGCCTTCCGCCACTTTTAACGCCTGCTTCAGTTGCTCAATGCGCTGCTCTTTCTTATCCTGCGCCACCTTCAGCTGCGAGGTCAGCGAGTCGCTAAGCTCGCGTAGTTTCACATCCATATTGCGCTTGATATCGGCGCCGTAGTCATCAACCACGTCGTCATTCACTACTTTGATAAAGTGCGTGACCTGCGCCTGCGCCTCTTTCGCCGTCTCAGCGGTGAACTTCACGCTTAGAGGTTCTGCCTGGCCTGCTGTGACCGGCGCCACTTTTAAATTCAGTGGCTCTTCCAGATTCTGCAGCGAACCTGACAAAGCGTAAAGCGAAGCGCTAAAGCGACCGAACAGCTGGCGCTGGAGATCGGCTAAGCCCGGTTTATCCTGGGGATATTGAGAATAAAGCACGTTTAACGCAGCATTATAGTTGGCCACCTGGCCCGCGCTGGGCTGGGTCACAATCGCTTCCGAGGTCCACTTTTCTTTCGCAACGAAAAGATAAATTGCCGCCAGCAGCAAAAATACCAGGACGGTTAAAATAATTGTTTTTTTACCGCTCCACAGCTGCGCTACCACATCCAGCAGGTCAAGCTCATCATCGTTGTTATAAAAGGTTTGACGAAGTAAAGACTGATCCGTAGTTGTTTTACTTTCTTGGTTCATGTTTCTGGTACGCCCAACTGATTAATTGAAAAGCGGAATAATAAACGCCAGGGAGAAAACAATAGCAAAAGGATGGGTAAAGCGTTATCTGAAATCAATAAAAAACCTCCCAAAGGGAGGTTTTTTAGGCAATGCGGAATCAGTCCAGCCACTCGGTATGGAAGACGCCGTCTTTATCGATGCGCTTATAGGTATGTGCGCCGAAGTAGTCACGCTGCGCCTGAATCAGGTTCGCAGGCAACACCGCGGAACGGTAGCTGTCATAGTAGGCGATAGCCGCGGAGAAGGTCGGCGTTGGGATGCCATTCTGTACCGCGTAAGCCACTACGTCACGCAGCGCCTGCTGATACTCGTCGGCGATGTTTTTGAAGTAAGGCGCCAGCAGCAGGTTAGCGATATCCGGCGTATCTTTGTAAGCATCGGTAATTTTCTGCAGGAACTGCGCGCGAATGATGCAGCCAGCACGGAAAATCTTCGCGATCTCGCCGTAGTTCAGGTTCCAGCTGTACTCATCGGAAGCCGCTTTCAGCTGTGAAAAGCCCTGCGCGTAGGAAACGATTTTACCCAGATAGAGCGCGCGACGCACTTTTTCGATAAATTCAGCTTTATCGCCGTTAAATGATTGCGCAGTCGGGCCGCTCAGCACTTTCGAAGCGGCAACGCGCTGCGATTTCAGGGAAGAGAGATAGCGCGCGAAGACCGATTCTGTAATCAGCGACAGCGGTTCGCCCAGATCCAGCGAACTCTGGCTGGTCCATTTACCGGTGCCTTTGTTAGCTGCTTCATCCAGAATGACGTCAACCAGATAGTTGCCATCTTCATCTTTCTTGGTGAAGATATCTTTGGTGATGTCGATCAGGTAGCTGCTCAGCTCGCCTTCGTTCCACTCACTGAAGGTTTTCGCCAGATCTTCATTGCTCAGGTTCAGCGCGTTTTTTAGCAGGGAGTAAGCTTCTGCGATCAGCTGCATATCGCCATATTCAATACCGTTATGGACCATCTTCACATAGTGACCGGCGCCGTCCGGGCCGATGTAAGTGACGCAAGGCTCGCCTTCGGCGCGCGCGGCGATTTTGTCCAGGATCGGCGCAACCAGCTCATAAGCTTCTTTCTGACCGCCAGGCATAATAGAAGGCCCTTTCAGCGCGCCCTCTTCGCCGCCGGAAACGCCGGTACCGATAAAGTTAAAGCCTTGCTCAGAAAGTTCTTTGTTGCGGCGAATGGTATCTTTATAGAAGGTGTTGCCGCCATCGATCAGGATGTCGCCCTTGTCCAGGTGTGGCGTCAGAGAAGCGATAGTTTTATCAGTGGCCTCGCCCGCCTGCACCATCAGCAGGATACGGCGCGGTTTTTCCAGCGAGTCAACAAACTCTTCGATACTGTAGTAAGGCGCGAGTTTTTTGCCCGGGTTTTCGGCGATAACTTCGTCGGTTTTTTCACGTGAACGGTTGAAAACGGATACGGTATAGCCGCGGCTCTCGATGTTAAGGGCTAGATTACGGCCCATTACCGCCATACCTACAACGCCGATCTGTTGCTTGGACATTAACTACTCCTCAATGTAAGTTTCACTTAAATCTGACGGTTAGTTTGGAATATAAAATTTCAAAATGCATCTATTTTATCAATAGAAATTATTTGCTATAGCACAACTCGTGCATATGCACCCCTGTAA
>NZ_JANION010000104.1:0-13539 GCF_024610815.1 Mixta sp. | reverse complement strand
ATACATAAAATACAACATAATATGAAAAAAGATTTATTTCAGTCGTTTATATCAGTCAACAAAAAATCCTCTCCGGCTGGAAAAATAAATAACTCCGCCTACACTTTAAATTGTCACAACGCAGAATATGCATTACCCAGGTAATAAACATATTCTTAGATGCTCACCAAAACTGGAAAAGTAATCAGGAGACGATTATGGCAGAACATCGTGGTGGTTCAGGTAATTTTGCAGAAGACCGTGAAAAAGCCTCTGAAGCCGGTAAAAAAGGCGGCCAGCAGAGCGGCGGCAACTTCAAAAATGACCGTGAAAAAGCATCCGAAGCGGGTAAAAAAGGCGGACAAAACAGCCACGGCGGCCGTAAGTCCTGACCCGTATTCGTCGCCGCCGTCGAAACTGTGGTGACGTAGCAACACGCTATCAGGCCCTGGGATATCACTGATATTCCGGGGTTCTTTTTTATCCGCCAGCCCGCCCGGCTCACCGCCACAGGCGATGGCGCGTAAAGCCGAACAGGATGCGTATCGCAGGCACCGTCGAAAAAGCGCATCAGCCTGAGTTCAGGCAATAAAAAACCCGCCATCAGGCGGGTTTTTTGAATTCTGGTTGCTTAACGTACGGTTACGTTAGCAGCAGCCGGGCCTTTCGGACCGTTTTCAATGGTGAACTCAACGTTCTGCCCTTCTTCCAGAGTTTTGAAGCCCTGGTTCTGGATTGCAGAGAAGTGTACGAACACGTCTTTGCTGCCGTCAGCCGGAGAAATGAAGCCGAAACCTTTCTCAGCGTTGAACCATTTTACTAAACCAGTCAGTTTTGCAGACATTTGTCTTTCCTTCAGTGAATATTAACGCCTCTTGGGCAACAGGTTTGTATACAGATGTTATGAGGCACTCAGGAAGGCGATACTGAAGAAGGGATATCAGAGATAGCTCTTACACTGCAGACTGCTTTACTAAAACTGCTCGCATACCCGGTTCTGTTTAACAAACCGACGATGCATTTACTCATAATCGCCAACGCAATGCAAGCGGGATTTTAGCGCGAGCCATGAAAAAAAGCGAACAGGCAGGCGCCAGGCCCCGGCACGCGGACAGATTGAGAAAAAACTTATTTTGTGGCACAACTGCCGCAGGCGCTTATTTGCCTTAATGGAAACAGATAAAGGAACAGGCTATGTCAGAGTTGCTTCGCGCCGTGGGGTTGGGCCTGGTTGTGCTGCTGCCGTTGGCGAATCCGTTAACCACCGTCGCCCTGTTTTTAGGTCTGGCTGGCGATATGAGCGCCAGCGAACGCAGGAAGCAATCTTTCCAGGCCGCCTGCTACGTTTTCCTGATTATGACCGTCGCCTGGTACGCAGGCCAGGCGGTAATGGATACCTTTGGCATCTCCATTCCTGGGCTGCGCATCGCCGGCGGCCTGATTGTCGCCTTTATCGGCTTTCGCATGCTGTTTCCACAGCAGCCCGCCGGGCAGTCGGTCGAGGCGGAGCATAAGCAGGATGAGCTTAACGCGCACAAAGCGGTGAATATCGCCTTCGTGCCGCTGGCGATGCCGAGTACCGCCGGGCCGGGCACCATTGCGATGATTATCAGCTCCGCGTCTACCGTGCGCGGCGGCGTTGATTTTCCCACCTGGGTCATCGCCGTCGCGCCGGTCGCCACCTTTTTCTGCGTCAGCCTGATTTTGTGGCTCTGCCTGCGCAGCTCTGGCGCCATTATGCGCTGGACCGGCAAAAGCGGCATTGAAGCCATCTCGCGTCTGATGGGCTTTTTACTGGTCTGCATGGGCGTGCAGTTTGTGATTAACGGCGTATTGGAGGTCGCTCACGCCTTCACGTCAGCCGGAGGTTAATTACGCCGCAAAAATATTTCATTTTGTTACTGACATTTCTCATTCACACTTCTATGTTTAAAAAATCGCCACTTGTCCTTAAGGTGGCGTCAAGTCATGTTGATGTGCCTTTCTGGCCCCTTGTTGCTCTGACACTGATCCGTCGGCGCTCCGCGTCGATGCTGCGTTTTTGGAGGTTGAGAATGAGAACACAATCCACCAGCGCTGGCCGGGAAATTACCGACTACTTCAACAGCCCGGCGTGGAACGCGCCGAAAGAAGCAGAGCTGTTGGCGGTAGTGATGATGGAGCTGATGCAGGCAGGCAAACCCACCACGGATAAGGCGCTGATCGCCAGCGTGATCAAAAAACTCGATCTGGAAAAGGATGAGGGCGTGCTGCAAAGCTATCGCAACGTGCTGGCGCAGCTGATGCAGGGCACTTCCGAAGATTAGCGTTATCTGAACCAGAGATACCAGAACAGGGCCACCTCCGCCGGCCGGGCATGCAACGCGCGATAAAGATGCCTGTCAATGCCGCCCAGCTCAAACCCCATTTTTTCATAGAGCAGGCAGGCGGCGACGTTGGTGTTCTGCGTCTCCAGCGTGACGCCGGCCAGCTGCTGTTCATGCGCCCAGCCGATCGCGTGCGTCAGCAAGGCGCTGCCGCAGCCGCAGCGTCTGAACCCGCTGTCGATGGCAATATCCTCCACCAGCGCCAGACCGTTCCAGTTGCGGCTGACCGCCAGATAGCCGACCGGCCGTTCGTCAACCAGCGTGACGAAAAACGCCCCGTCGCGGCTATCCAGATAAGCGGCGAACTGCTGCGGATCGTTAAAATAGTTTTTTTCGCGCGGCGTCACGTCACGTAAGCCATCACGCACCGGCCTGTCAAAAGCGGCGTCCAGTTCCTGCGTGACGGTAAAACGATAATCAAGCGCCTGTAGCGCGCGCAGCAGCGTCGGCGTTGCGGTCGTCACCCGTAGCGCTCTTTTTTCCTGCATTCCCTCGTCCCCAGCATCGGTTTGTCGTTTAGCGCAATGTGTTAGCGAGCTAATTTTCAAGCGTAGCCGAATGTAACGGCGCTGCATCCGTCCATAAAAAAATCCCGCACGAGGCGGGAGGAATGAAGACGAGCAGTACACTGTTATGTGACGGGGAAATCACGTTATTTCCCCGCTATCCTGCCCGGCGCAGATGACAGCAGCGTGACAGCCGCAAGACAATTGCGCGCAACGGATAAATCAGACGTTAGCCGCAGTAAACGCGGGTAATCACATCGTTCTTATCGCCGAGGAAATTCAGGCGATTCAGATTGAAATCCATCGTCACCGCTGAGTTATAAGGAATCGCGCGCACCGGATGATCGAAACGCAGGCTGTTTACGGCGGAAAGCGGTTTGCCGACATAGCTCTGATAACCAGATGCGCCGCAGCGGTCGGCGTCAGGATCGACCGCCGTCGCGTCAGCGCCTTTCTGTCCGTGCTGACAGGCTGCCAGAGTAAACAGCGCCATCACCAGCGCCGCTTTTCCATACTGTTTCATCGTGACTCTCCTCTTTGGCTTCTCGTTCAGTGACTGGCGGTAAAGCGTAACAGATCGTCCAGCGAATGCGGACCGCTTTATCCGGGTCGGGACTGTGACGCAAAGCGTGAAACAGGCACAAACAGTCTAAATTTCACCCACTCCTTGGCTATAATTTTTAAGATTAATCTCAGGAGGTGCATTATGGAACTGGCTATCTTTATCGGCTTTGCGGTGCTGATGACCTGTGTGGCCGTCCGCGTTCGCTAAGCACCTGACGGGTCAGACTGGCTGGCCCGTTTCTTTATCGGTTTCATCCGCCGTCTCAAGCAGACGCACAAAATCGCCTGCCGGCATCGGCCTGCCCAGGAAATAGCCCTGTCCTTCGTCGCAGGCAATCGCCTGCAGTTCGGCAAACTGCTCCGCGCTCTCAATTCCCTCTGCGGTAATCACCAGCGAAAACGCCTTGCCCAGGCCGATAATGCCGTTAACGATGGAATGCGCCTGCTGCGAATGCGGGAAATCCTTCATGTAGGAGCGATCCATCTTCAGGCCGTCGAACGGAAAGGTTTTCAGGTAGCCGAGCGAGGCGTAGCCGGAGCCGAAATCGTCCACTGTCAGCCGCACGCCCAGCGCTTTCAGGCGCTGCATGACTTTCAGCGTGTTGTCCGGGTTTTCCAGCGTCACATTTTCGGTGATCTCCAGCTCCAGCCGCTCGGCTGGCAGTCCGGTTATGCGCAGCACGCTCGCCACGCGTCCGACCAGGTCGCCGCGGCAAAACTCCACTGGCGAGATGTTGACCGAGACGTAGAACGGGCGCGGCCAGCTCAGGGCGTCGCGACAGGCGCGCTGCAATACCCAGTCGCTGATTGGCAGGATCAGCCCGGTTTCTTCCGCCAGCGGAATAAAGCTGTCGGGCATTACCAGCGCCGGCGGCGACGGCTGCCAGCGCAGCAGCGCTTCCGCGCCATCCATGCGGCCGCTGTGCAGCGAGTAACGCGGCTGATAGAACAGGCGCAGTTCGTCCCGCGCCACCGCCTGGCTGAGCGCGCGCTCCATTTCACGTCGGCGCACCAGCTGCTCGGACATTTCCGGCGAATAGAATACCCAGCGGTCGCGGCCCAGGTTTTTCGACTGATAGAGCGCGATATCAGCCATGCGCAGCAGCTCCTCTGGCTGTAGCGCGTCCTGCGGCGCGCGCGCGATGCCGATCGACGCGCCGATATGCACCACCTGCCCCGCCACGTGGAACGGCTTATGGATTTCACTCATCAGGCAGCGACAGCGCGCCTCGATCGCCTCGACGCTGGTCAGGCCGCTCAGCAGCAAAATAAACTCATCGCCGCCCTGCCGCGACAGTAAATCGTCCCGCTCAAGGCAGACGCGCAGACGCTGCGAGACCTCATTCAGCACGCTGTCGCCCGCCGCGTGGCCGTAAAGGTCGTTAATCGGCTTAAAGTGGTCAAGATCGAGGCTGAACATCACCAGCGGCTGCGCTTCCGTCGGCTGCGCCTGCAGCTTGCCGCTCAGAAACTCATTCATGCGGTGGCGGTTAGGCAGACCGGTCAGCGTGTCATGCTGCGACAGATACTGAATGCGCGCCTGCGCCTCCACCTCATGGGTGATATCGGACACGGTGCCACGGAATCCCTGTAGCTTGCCGTGCAGCTCGATCGGCTTCGCCACCAGGCTGCAGATGCGATCTTCGCCCTGCGCCGAACGGTAGTGACAGCGCAGCGTGCGTCGCTCGCCGCCCGCGCTCTGGCGCAGCATCCACTCCGACACCGACTGGCCGTTGCCAATCAGCAGGCAGTCGATCGGTTTGCCGCTCTGTACCGCGACGTCATAACCGGTCACCGCCGTGAAGCGCGACGAGAGATAGGTCAGCATGCCCTGCGCATCGGTCTCCCAGATCCAGTCGGAAGCCGCTTCCGCCACATCGCGGAAGCGCGCCTCGCTGTGGCTCAGCTCGCTCTTGCTCTGGCGCAGCTGTTCGAAGCGCCAATCAGAAAGACGGGCATTATCCATCGCGTGACGCACCACGCGCCGCGAAATAACGCCCAGCATCAAAATGGTCAATGCCAGCAGCGGCAACGTTACCAACAGCAGATTGTGCCCCGGCCTGCTGCTTTCCCAGCGGACCAGCAGCGGCGCGCCCTGCTCTACCGACAGCATGATGCTCGCCCGCGAAGGCGATCCGCTCTCCGGCGCCGTGTGGAGCTGGCTGACGCCGACGCTGTTGCCCAGCGCCAGCAGTTTGCGCGGCGTATAGCGGTCGACGAATATCATGACCGACGGCGGACCGGGAAGGGTTCCCAGCCCCGGTACTTTGCCGGTGGTGATCGGCGCGGCGGCGACAATGGCGGGCGCGCCTTCAACGCGCGCATTTTTTACCAGCGCGGTCTCATTTTCGAGCATCGCGCGCGCCTCATCCACCACGCTGCGGCTCAGCTTGCCCAGCCACTGTTCGACCGGCATGGTGCTGACTTTGCCGTTGATCACCGCGTAGCGCGTGCGTCCCGCGCCGTCGACGACGAAGACGCCTTCATAGTGGTATTCACTGTAGAGACCCGGCCCGAAGTTCTGCTGATCGAACGCCCACTCCTTATCCACCCGCAGGTGCAGATGGTTCCAGGCTTCCCCCCAGAAGGCGTAATCGCGGATATCGGTCAGAACAGACTGCTGTCGATCCTGCCAGGCGTTGCGCAGCAAGAACTTCTCCTGCGCCAGCGCGGCGCTGTTTTGCCGCAGGGCGATAAAAACTATCATCGTCACCATAGTGATAAGGACGACGCCCATTATACAGCCCAGCACCACCAGCGTACGGCGCGTAAATAAGGTGGTGGGCTTTTCAGCCGGGCGAAGGTTAAACGGTAATAAAGGCGATAAATTCATCTACGAAACCCTGGTAAAATGCGTTGTACAACCTCCGCTGTATAAGACGCAGCGACTGGCGAGGCGCGGCGTAGATTCCTGCTTATTTCACGCTTAGAGTCGTTATCGGCCCGATGCCTCAACTGTTTAGAGAAAAAGCGCGCTTCTGTGGGCGTCTCGACAGCGATCGTGGCGGTTGTTACACTCCTCTTCCCTTCCGCTTCCGACACCGCCTATGAAAACCCAACACGACAGAGCTGCGCTGACGCTGTTCTACCTTGGCAGTTTTGTTCTCTACTATCTGATCACGCTGGCGATCACCTGGTTTCCCAACTACGGCGATTTACAGCAGAAGGGATTGCTGGTGCCGGTGCTCTGCCTGTTTGAGTTCGCGGTGCTGTGGCCGCTCTACCGTTTTTATCAGGCGCGCCGCAGCGATATCCCGCTGGGACGGCTGCGGGCCAGGCCGACGCTGTTGTTTCTGGCATTGCTGCTGGCGCTGATGGCGGCGCAGACGCAGTTTTTGCAGCCGGAGCGCTGGCTGGAAGATCAGGCGAACCAGAGCGTTGTTTCGCTCTGGATTCTGCTGTTTTCCGCCGTGCTGCTGGCGCCGGTGTTTGAAGAGATTCTGTTTCGCGGCTTTTTGCTACAGGGGTTTCTGCTGTGGGCGCCGCGCAGCCGCTTCGCCTGCATCGTGCTGACCTCGCTGTTGTTCGCCGTGATGCATACGCAATATGTCCACTGGCAAACCCTTGCGGTGCTGACGCTGTTCTCCCTTCTGCTTTGCTATGCGCGGCTGCGCGCCAACAGTTTGCTGCTGCCGATATTCCTGCATATGCTTAATAATCTGATCGCGCTGCTGCCCTCTCTCTGGTACGTGCTGCAGTCCTGACGGAAAAGGTTTATAACCATTTCGGCTGACTTATAACTTTTACTCATAAGCATAGCGATTATTCTACTATCAGCCCTTCCGGTTGTTCCCTTACACTCGCGAAAAAACGGTAAGGAAACGTCATGAAAAGTTTTGTTCCTGCAGTTCTGACGCTGGCGATGAGCGCCAGCTTCGCCGCCAGCGCGGCCACGCCGCCTGACACCCTGGTTATCGCACAGTCTATCGATGACGCCAGCAGCTTCGATCCGGCCGAAGGCTTTGAGCTGACCTCCGTTCAGGCGTTCACCAACCTCTACCAGCGTCTGCTGCAATCCGATCCGCAAAACCCGAACGAGCTGAAGCCGACGCTGGCAAGCAGCTGGGAAGCGGGCAAAGATAACCGCAGCCTGATCGTCACGCTACGCGACGGCGCGACTTTCGCCTCCGGTAACCCGGTGCGCCCGGAAGATGTGATCTTTTCCCTGTCGCGCGTGGTGAAGCTGAATCTCGACCCTTCTTTCATTCTTACCCAGCTCGGCTGGACCAAAGAGAATGTTGATGGCCAGCTGAAGAAAATCGACGACAAGCATGTGCAGATCAGCTGGCAGGCCAACGTCAGCCCGGCCTACGTGCTGAGCCTGCTGGCGGCGCCGGTGGCCTCGATCATCGATGCCAAAACCGTGCTGGCGAACCAGCAGAATAATGACCTCGGCAACAAATGGCTGGCGACCCACTCCGCCGGCAGCGGCCCGTTTCAGATCCGCCGCTACGTGCCGCATGAGGTGGTGCTGATGACCGCCAACCCCAGCTCGCCGGGCGACAAGCCGAAGCTGAAAAACATTCTGATCAAAAACGTGCCGGAACCGGCGGCGCGCCGCCTGCTGCTTGAGCAGGGCGACGCCGATATCGCCCGCAATCTGGGCGCCGATCAGATGGCGGCGCTGAAAGGCAAGCCAGGCGTGAAGCCGCTGGCGATCCCGATGGCGTCGCTCTACTACATACAGTTCAATATTGACGCGCAGCCCGCGCTGAAAAATCCGGCACTGTGGGAAGCGGCGCGCTACCTGTTTGACTATCACGGCATCGCCGACGATCTGCTGAAAGGCCAGTTCCAGGTGCATCAGTCCTTCCTGCCGGAGGGCTTCCCCGGCGCGCTCAACGAGACGCCGTATCAGTACGACCCGGAAAAAGCGAAGGCGATCCTGGCGAAAGCGGGCCTGAAGAATGTCAGCTTCAAGCTGGCGGTCAGCAACCAGCCGCCTTATCTGGATATCGCGCAGGCGTTGCAGGCCAGCTTCGCCAAAGGCGGCATTCGCGTGGAGCTGATCCCCGGCCTGAGCACCGAAGTCTCAACCAACGTTAAGGCGCATAAGTATGAAGCGACGCTGAACGCCTGGGGAGCGGACTATTTCGATCCGAACACCAACGCCTCCGCCTTCGCCTACAACCCGGAAGACGGCAGTAAAACGCTCGCCTGGCGCTCCAACTGGCACATTCCTGAACTGAGCAAGCAGACGCTGGCCGCCACGGCGGAAAGCGATCCGGCGAAGCGCATCGCACTCTATCAGGCGATGCAGCGCGAAGTGATGAAAAACTCGCCGTACGTGGTCGGCCTGCAGGCGCGCAACCTCATTGCCGTCCGCGATAACCTGAAAGGCTACGTGCAGGGCATCAACCCCGATATGGTTTACTACAGCCAGGTCAGTAAGTAATGACGTTATCCGCAACGGATGCCGGGCGCGCCCGGCAGTTCTGGCGTCGCGGCGGCCGCGTCGTCACCAGCCTGCTTTCGCTGCTGGTGACGCTGCTTGGCCTGCTGGCGTTCACCTTTATGCTCTCGCACCTCTCGCCGGTCGATCCGGTGTTGCAGATCGCCGGCGACCACGCCAGCGAATCGACTTATCAACAGGTGCGTCACGATTTAGGACTCGACCAGCCGCTGCCGGTGCAGTTCTGGCGCTATCTGGAACACCTGGCGCGCGGCGATCTGGGTATCTCCCATATCACCAGCCAGCCGGTGGCCAGCGATCTGGCGCGCACGTTCCCGGCGACCATCGAACTGGCGAGCTGCGCGATGATTTTCGGCGCGCTGTTCGGCATCGCGCTCGCGCTACTGGCGGCGTGGAAACCGGGCAGCGTGCTGGATAATCTGGCGCGGCTGATCTCGCTGCTGGGCTATTCGGTGCCGGTGTTCTGGCTCGGTCTGCTGGGGCTGCTGCTGTTCTACGCGGTGCTGCACTGGTCCGCCGGACCCGGCCGTCTCGATGATATCTGGGTCTACACGCTGGAGCCGAAAACCGGCTTCGTGCTGATCGACAGCTGGCTTTCCGGCGACCGCGAGATGTTCCGCAACGCCATCGCCCACCTCTGGCTGCCGGTGGTGGTGCTGGGCATGCTGTCGATGGCGGGCATCACGCGCCTGCTGCGCGCCGCCCTGCTCGAAGAGAGCGGTAAAGAGTATGTTGCGCTGGCGCGCGCCAAAGGCGCCAGCCGCGGACGCATCCTGCTCTGTCATATCTTCCCGAATGTGCGCGGCACGCTGATCACCGTGCTGGCGCTCTCCTACGCCACGCTGCTGGAAGGCTCGGTGCTGACGGAGACGGTATTCGCCTGGCCCGGCGTTGGCCGTTATCTCACCACCGCGCTTTTCGCCTCCGATGTGCCCGCAATCCTTGGCTCAACGCTGCTGATTGGCGGCTGTTTCGTGCTGCTTAACGCGCTGGCGGACGCCCTGACCTGGTTAACCGATCCGAGAACCCGATGACCCAACATTTATCCGATGCTGAAACCGTGGCGCCCGTGGGACGCCGCCGCCGTCGGCTGACGACGCTATTCGTCGGCGGCGCGCTGGTGGCGATCCTGGTGCTGATGGCGCTGTTCGCGCCGCTGCTGGCGCCTTTCGATCCCAACGCGCAGACCATTTCGGCCCGTCTGCTGCCGCCTTCCGCCCTGCACTGGTTCGGCACCGACGGCTTTGGCCGCGATCTGCTGTCGCGGGTGATCTACGGCGCGCGTCCGACGCTGCTGCTGGTGTCGCTGATCCTGCTGCTGACCATTCCCGTCGGCCTGCTGGTCGGCATTATGGCTGGCTACCTCGGCGGCTGGACCGAGCGCGTATTAATGCGCATAACCGATATTTTCCTTTCATTGCCTAACCTGGTGATCGCGTTGGCGCTGGTTTCGATCCTCGGCCCCGGCCTGCTGAACGGCGCGCTGGCGCTGGCACTGACCAGCTGGCCGCCCTTTGCGCGTCAGGCACGCGCCGAGACGCTGGCGCTGCGCCGCAGCGACTACCTCGCCGCCGCGCGCATGCAGGGCATCACCGGCCTGCGCCTGATGTTCGGTCATATTCTGCCGCTCTGCCTGCCCAGCGCGGTGGTGCGCGCCGCGCTCAGCCTCGGCGGCATCATCCTCTCCGCCGCCGGGCTCGGCTTCCTGGGCATGGGCGTTCAGCCGCCGACCGCGGAATGGGGCTCAATGGTGGCGGAAGGCAGCAAGGTGATTTTCGATCAGTGGTGGGTGGCGGCCGCGCCGGGCGGCGCCATTCTGTTCGCCAGCCTGGCGTTTAACCTGACAGGCGACGGCCTGCGCGACCGACTGGATACTCGTCATGGCAACTGATAATACGCCGCTGGTTATCGCGGATAACCTGAGCATCCACAGCGCGCAATCGGCGCTGGTGCGCCAGGTCAGCTTTACTCTGGGACGCGAGCGCGTGGCGCTGGTAGGCGAATCGGGCTCCGGCAAATCCCTTACCGCCCGTTCGCTGATGGGCCTGCTGGCGCCGGGGCTGCATTTGCAGGCGCGCCAGTTGCAGATCGCAGGCCGCGACGCCCTGACGCTCAGTGAAAAACGCTGGAGCCAGCTGCGCGGCAGCGAGGTAGGCATGGTGATGCAGGACCCGAAATATGCGCTCAACCCGACGCGCACCGTCGGTTGGCAGGTCGAGGAGCCGCTGAAGCTGCACCATCGCCTGAGCCGCGCCGAGCGGCGGGAAAAGGTGGCGGAGATGCTGGCGGCGGTAGGCCTGCCGCAGCCGACCCAGCTGATGACGCGCTATCCGCACCAGCTTTCCGGCGGCATGGGCCAGCGCGTGATGCTGGCGATCGCGCTGATCGCCGATCCGCAATTTTTGATCGCCGACGAGCCGACCTCTGCGCTGGATCACGCGATGCGCGATCAGGTACTGGCGCTGATCCGCCGCCTGGTGGAGGAGCGCAACATGGGACTGCTGTTGATCAGTCACGATCTGCAACAGGTAGCGGAACATTGCGAACGGGTGATGGTGATGTACAAAGGCCAGCTGCTCGACAGCCTGCCCGCCGCCGACCTGCCGCGCGCCACTCACCCTTACACCCGCACGCTGTGGGCCTGCCGTCCCAGCAAGGCGACGCACGGCCAGTCGCTGCCGGTGCTGGATCGCGCCGCACTGGAGGTGCAGCTTGAGCATGATTGATTTACAGAACCTCAGCGTGGCGCATCGTCACGGCTACGACCTGCGCACCGTGGTGCATGATGTATCGCTGTCGGTCGCGCCGGGAGAATGCTTTGGGCTGGTAGGGCCGTCCGGCTGCGGCAAATCTTCCCTGCTGTGGGTCATGGCGGGACTGAATCCGCACTGGCAGGGCAAAATGCGGCTGGCGGGCCACCAGGCGCCGCCGGGAAAAGCCTTTACCGGCGACCTGCGCCGCGAAGTGCAGATGGTGTTTCAGGATCCGTACGCCTCGCTGCATCCGCGTCATCGCCTGCGCCGCACGCTGGCGGAGCCATTGAAGCTGCTGAAGCGCGACAATATCGACGATCGCATTCATGCAGGCTTCCGTCATGTCGGCCTCGATCCGGCGCTGGCGGAACGCTACCCGCATCAGCTTTCCGGCGGCCAGCGTCAGCGCGTGGCGATTGTGCGCGCCCTGCTGCTGGAGCCGAAAGTGCTGTTGCTGGATGAGCCGACCTCGGCGCTGGATATGTCGGTGCAGGCGGAAATTCTCAATCTGCTGAATCAGCTGAAACAGCAGGATGGGCTGACAATGGTGCTGGTGAGCCACGACCCGGATGTGATCGATCATATGTGCGATCGCGCCGTGCAGATGGAGGCAGGCCGCATCGTCGGCAACCGCAGCGCCTGACGCCGCGCCAAAACGGACAAAGGCGGCCTTACGACGGCCGCCTTTTTATCATGCGCTCAGGAGCGGTTTAACGGTCAGGAAATCGCTGAATCTGACGCTTCTTTTTTCTTTTCAGATTCAAAATGCGTTCTGAACTGCTCGTAGATAGAGATCATGTTGCTGGCGTCGCCCTGCAGCGGGCTGAGCTTGCCGGCACGCACCAGTTCAATCACCAGCTGCAGCGCAGCCTGCTTCGGGCTGCTGGAAGGATGCGCAATTTCATTCGACATACAAACGTTCCTGTCATTAAGGGGGAAATGGCAGAGTTTAGCCTAAACGCCGAAAAAAAACCGCGTCGCGCTGCTGTCCCGATGCGCCGCGCTTACTTCTGATGCGTTTTCAGCCATTCCTGCATTCTGTCGATTTCCGGCTGCTGCGCAGCGATAATTTCTCTGGCCAGCTTCTGCATCTCAGGATCTTTGCCATATTGCAGTTCGGTTTTCGCCATCTCAATCGCCCCCTGATGATGGGCGATCATGCCCTGAGCGAAAGCGACGTCGGCATCCTGCGCCTTAAGGCCGTCCATCATCTTTTCATGCATGGCGGTCATGCCCTGCTGATAGCTCTGCTGGGCGGGCGTCATGGCCTCATGCTGATGCATGTCGTCGGCAGCCCAGGCGCCGGACGCGGTCAGTACGGAAAGCAGAAGTGTTACAGACAACGTTTTCATCATTTATCCTCGTCAGTGGAAATTCGTCCTGAAAGGCTCAAAATAAACCTTTCCCTTAGGGGAAGGTCAATAAGCGCGAGGCATCCTCCGTTAATAAACTCCGCTGGCACGTTTTAGCGGCGCCGGGACGATAAAAGCAAATGATTTATTGGCCAGCTTCACATTTTTAACCGGCGGCGCATGATAAATGTCGCTCCTGACAGACGCGTCTCGTTAATAAAAGCAACTCAGAAAAAAACCTGTTTCCTTTATTTCACCAGAACCAATAATAGGATGACCCGCCATGGCCGCTCGCTGTAAAACGCACTAAAGAAGTAAGGATGCTGTATGACCTTTTCTCTGGTAAACAGGGCATTTCTCCGTCCGTTTTTTTTCGCAACGACATGGCTTGTCGTCGTCGGCGCGCAGGCGTCGCCGTCTCGCTGTCGCAGGAGCAGGACGGCGGCTCGCAGGGCCGCGCCTGTATTTATGTGCATCAGGGGCAGGCGCTGTTTCGCGTCGTAAAAGCGGACGAAGCTTGCCAGCCAGAAATTATTATTGAGAATCAAAGCTAAGCCGTGTGTTTATCGCCCTGTTCGCTTAATCAAACACGTTATTAATCACGCT
>NZ_JANION010000103.1:0-23345 GCF_024610815.1 Mixta sp. | reverse complement strand
CGGTTCGAGCCCGTCATCACCCACCATCGGGTCGTTAGCTCAGTTGGTAGAGCAGTTGACTTTTAATCAATTGGTCGCAGGTTCGAATCCTGCACGACCCACCAGTGTAGAAAGGCGCCCTAAAGGCGCCTTTTTGCTATGCGAAATCGAGCTCTATTTTTTTACCGGCGCCAGATTTTTCCAGATATGCATCACCGCATAGCTGCGCCACGGCCGCCAGGCGGCCGAAATGGCCTCTGCCTGCTTTGCCGTGACTTTGCCAAGATTGTTGCGCACCACAATATCACCGGCAGGAAAGGCGTCGGGCCAGCGCAGCGCGCGCATGGCGATATAGGCGGCGGTCCAGTCGCCGATGCCGGGCAGCTGTTTCAGTTTTTCCATCATCGCTTCCGGGTCTGTGCAGGCGTCCAGCTGTAGATCGCCGCTGGCGCAACCGACGGCCAGCGCCAGAATCGATCGCGCCCGCGCGCTGACGATGCCTAATCGGGCGATCTCATCAATGCTTGCCGTCATTACCCGCTGCGGCGTCGGCGCCAGGCAGGTCAGCGCCGGGAACGGCGTGGCGAACGCTTCGCCAAAGGCGCCGACGAAGCGTCCTCCCAGTGTAGTGGCCGCTTTCACCGTAATCTGCTGTCCCAGCACCGCGCGCACCGTCATCTCAAAGCCGTCGAACGCGCCCGGCACCCGCAGGCCAGGATCGCGTTCGATACTCGCGGCCAGCAGCGGATCCTGTCGCAGACGATCGTCAATAGAGTGCGGATGCGCGTTTAAATCGAACAGTTTACGCAGACGGCGCAACAGGGCGGGGAGGGCGCCGGTCAGCGAGTGAGAAAATTCAACCTGCAGCGCATGCTTTTGCGGCGCGTGCGTCACGCGAATCCAGCCGCGAAAGCGTCCCAGCTGCACGGTGCGCGCATAGCTGTCGTCATCCACCCACTCAACATCCTTCAGCGCGCGCAGGCGCAGGAAATCGAGCATTGTTTGCCAGTTATAGGGAGGACGATAGCCCAGCAGCAGCGTAGAAGCGTCATCCGGCCCGTTGAGCGGTTCGCCTGCGGCGGCCTCTCTACGCAGGCGGCTGGGCGCCATACGGTAGCGCTTGTTAAACACGTCGTTAAAACGCCGCAGGCTGCTGAAGCCGCTGGCGAAAGCGACTTCCGTGACCGGCAGGCGCGTTTCCGTTAGCAGCTGCTTGGCCAGCAACAGGCGTCGGGTTTGTTTCAGCTCCAGCGGCGAAACGCCTAACTCCTGCTGCACGATGCGTCTTAGCTGACGCAGGCTCAGGTTAAACCACGCGGCGACTTCTTCGAGACTGTTTGTTTCGTCAAGCATGCCTTCATCGATGCGCTGCAACAGCAGATCGGTGATGCGCCAGGCGCTGTCGACCGGCGCGTTGCCCGGCGCCAGCTCGGGACGGCAGCGCAGGCAGGGACGGAAATCCGCCTTTTCCGCCGCTTCGGCGCTGGCGAAGAAAAGGCAGTTCTCCCGACGCGGCGCTTTTACCGGGCAGACGGGGCGGCAATAAATCCCGGTCGACGTGACGCCAACGAAAAAGAGGCCGTCGAAACGCCGGTCTTTGGACGTTAATGCCTGATAAGCCGTGTCGCCGTTAATCATTTTTCAACTCCGTGACGGGTTACTACCGTTACCATACGATTGCTTTCAGTATAAAACTCGCCATTTTCGGACAGCGATATTTTTTATTTTGGTGACCGAAAACAGCCGGTAACCGATAAAAAATGCGAGATAATAAGCCCGAAGTGCAGATGAATGCGGAGGGGAAGATGAGCTATTACAGCAAAAAAATGGCGTCGCCGGTGGGCGAATTGACGCTGCTGGCCAGCGAGCGCGGCCTGGCGGCGGTGCTGTGGCCGAATGAGATGGCGCGCATCCGGCTGGGGCCGATTACTGAAGATCCGCTGCATCCGGTGCTGATCGAAACCGAGCGGCAGCTGCGCGCCTACTTCGCCGGCGAGCTAAAGCAGTTCACCGTGCCGCTGGATTTCGTCGGCACCGAGTTTCAGAAAAAGGTGTGGCAGGCGCTGGTCGCTATTCCCTATGGCGAAACGCGCAGCTACAGCGAGATTGCGCGCGCCATCGGTCATCCTGCCGCCGTCAGGGCGGTAGGCGCCGCGAATGGACGCAATCCCATCTCGATTATCGCGCCCTGCCATCGGGTGATCGGCGCTAACGGCAAATTGACTGGCTTTGCC
Organism: Mixta sp.; assembly: GCF_024610815.1. NCBI lineage: Bacteria > Pseudomonadati > Pseudomonadota > Gammaproteobacteria > Enterobacterales > Erwiniaceae > Mixta > Mixta sp. The sequence continues at coordinate 21,132 of NZ_JANION010000103.1, read as the reverse complement.
GGTGGGCTGGATGCCAAGGCGTTCCTGCTGGCTATTGAGAAACCCGATCTGTTAAGCCTGTAAAACTACGTTGCGCGGCTGATTCAGCGCCGCGCCGCGTAAAATCAGCGACAGCGACCCCGTTTTCCATTATCTTGTTTAGCATACAAAACCGATGTGGCTTTTATGCCGTTAATAAGCGGTAAAAATGCTGGATAAGTTAAGTTGATAAAACGAGAACCCCTGATGAGCCTGTTGCCTGAATCTGACACCTTCTATCCTTTTCCGCCAAAGCCGGCCCGCCTCTCCCCTGAAGAAAAAGCCGCGTATCGGGAGAAAATCAAACATCTGCTGCGCGAACGCGATGCGGTGATGGTGGCGCACTACTATACCGACCCGGAAATTCAGGCGCTGGCGGAAGAAACCGGCGGCTGCGTGGCCGATTCGCTGGAGATGGCACGTTTCGGCAGCGCCCATCCCGCTTCGACGCTGCTGGTCGCCGGCGTCCGTTTTATGGGCGAAACGGCGAAAATCCTCAGCCCGGAAAAAACCATTCTGATGCCGACGTTACAGGCTGAATGTTCGCTCGATCTCGGCTGTCCAGAAGAGGATTTCGCCGCCTTTTGCGATAGCCATCCAGACCGTACCGTAGTGGTCTACGCTAATACTTCGGCGGCGGTGAAGGCGCGCGCCGACTGGGTGGTCACCTCCAGCATCGCCGTGGAGCTGATTGAGCATCTCGACAGCCTTGGCGAAAAAATCCTCTGGGCGCCGGATCGTCACCTTGGACGCTATGTACAGCAGCAGACCGGCGCCGACGTACTCTGCTGGCAGGGCGCCTGCATCGTACACGATGAGTTTAAAACCCAGGCGCTGCAGCAGATGAAAGCGCTTTATCCGCAGGCTGCGGTGCTGGTTCATCCTGAATCGCCGCAGGCGGTGGTGGCGCTGGCGGATGCCGTCGGCTCTACCAGCCAGCTGATCCAGGCGGCGAAAACCCTGCCGCATCCGCAAATGATAGTTGCCACCGATCGCGGCATTTTCTATAAGATGCAGCAGGCGGTGCCGGAAAAAACGCTGCTTGAAGCGCCGACCGCCGGCGAAGGCGCCACCTGTCGCAGCTGCGCGCACTGCCCATGGATGGCGATGAACGGCCTGCAGGCGATTGCCGAAGGGCTGGAGCAGGGCGGCGCGGCGCATGAGATCCATATCGACGCCAGCCTGCGCGCGCGTGCGCTGCTGCCGCTCAATCGCATGCTCTCTTTTGCCGCGGAGCTTAAACTTAACGTTAAAGGGAATGCCTGATCGGCATCGCCCGGAGTGCCAATATGGAATTTTTCAGCACGCAAAACATTCTGGTTCATATCCCGCTCGGCAAGGGCGGCTACGATCTCTCGTGGATCGAGGCTGTCGGCACGCTGGCGGGGCTGCTCTGCATCTGGCTGGCCAGTCGGGAGAAGATCGTTAACTATCTGTTCGGGCTGATTAACGTCACGCTGTTCGCGATCATCTTTTTCCAGATTCAGCTTTATGCCAGCCTGCTGCTGCAGCTGTTTTTCTTCGGCGCCAACCTTTACGGCTGGTACGCCTGGAGCCGTCAGAACAGCGATAACCAGGCGGCGTTGCAGATACGCTGGCTGCCGCGTAGAAAAGCGATCGGCTGGACGGCGGGCAGCCTGATCGCCATCGCGCTGATGACGGTCTGGATCGATCCCTTCTTCGCTTTTCTGACCGAGCTGGCGGTGGTGCTGATGCAGGCGGCAGGTTTGCAGGTCGCGATGCCGGAGCTGCAACCGGACGCGTTCCCGTTCTGGGACTCGACGATGATGGTGCTCTCTATCGTGGCGATGATTCTGATGACGCGCAAATATGTGGAGAACTGGCTGCTGTGGGTGGTGATTGACGTTATCAGCGTCTGGATTTTCGCCCGCCAGGGCGTTTACGCCATGTCGCTGGAGTATCTGATCCTGACGCTGATTGCGCTGAACGGCAGCTGGCTGTGGATTAAAAGCGCGCGCCAGTACCGGCCGCGCGCTAACGCTTAATGATGGTGATGAGGATGGGCGTGCTGAGGCGCGCCCAGCGTCAGTCCGCAGTCTTCCCCTTCGCAGCGCTGATATTCCATCTGCACCGTCGCGTGATCGATCTGATAGCGCTCATGCAGGTAGTGATGGATGCGCTGCAGCAGGGCGTCGTGATCGTAGGGCGGCACGACATGCACATGCAGCGTCACGATCGGCTTCTCGCCCACCTGCCACAAATGCACATGATGCACATTGCGCACCTCTGGAATATTCAGCGTCAAATCCCGCTTCAGCTTGTCGGCGTCAATGGCGACCGGCGCGCCTTCCAGCAGCTCGTGCAGGCTCTCTTTCATTAGCGACCAGGCGCTGCGCAGCACCAGCGCCGACACCAGAATCGACAGCAGCGGATCGATGGGCGTCCAGCCGGTGTACATAATAATCAGCGCTGCGGCGATAGCGCCGACGGAGCCAAGCAGATCGCCCAGCACATGCAGCGCCGCGGCGCGCACGTTCATGTTGCTTTCGCCGCTGCCGCGATGCAGCAGCCAGAACGAAAGCACATTCGCCAGCAGCCCGGCAACGGCGATAGCCAGCATGATGCCGCTGGCGACCGGTTGCGGGTGATAAAAGCGCTGAACCGCTTCCCAGACGATCAGCACGGTGATCACCAGCAGGGCGATGGCGTTGACGAACGCCGCCAGCGTCGTCAGGCGCAGCCAGCCGAAAGTGTGGCTGGCGTTAGGCTTGCGTTGGGCGAACCGCACCGCCAGCAGCGCCATCAGCAGCGCCGCCGTATCGGTCAGCATATGACCGGCGTCGGCCAGCAGCGCCAGCGAGCCGGAAAACAGGCCGCCCGCCACCTCCGCCAGCATAAACAGGGCGGTGACGATAAAAGCGGCGCGCAACCGGGCGTGGTTGCCGTCATGTTCGTTGTGCGAATGTTGATGCGTCATAGTCATCCAGTCTGGCCAGTAAACTTCGGGTTAATAATAACAGTAAATTACCTGTTTCCGCGCAGTCATCTTGCGTTAGCGCCTGTTCGCCCAGCCGCTGGCAAAGCTGTTCGCCTTCGCTGATGCCCAGCAGCAGCCAGCTCCCTTTCATTCGGTGCGCGCGCTTCGCCAGCGCTTGCCACTGACGCTGCGCGAGCGCCAGCGCGATGGCGTCGCTGTCCTCCTGCAATGTCTGGCGCAGCGTGGCGATAACCGCAGGCAGAAACGCGCGGTCCTGACTGGCCAGCTGCCAGATCTGTCCCTCCAGTCCGGCCAGCGCATCCGGTAACGGCTGATTGCTCAGCGAGGCGCGCAGCGCGCTCAGGCCGATCGGTTTGAGCAACACTTCATCCGCGTCGCGCCAGGCCTGCGTATGGTGCGGCAGCTGTGCGTCGGCGCTGCAATAGATCAGCCGCGTGCGGCGCGCGGCGCGGCGTTCGCGGCGGCGCAGAATGCGCGCCACCGTCGGGCCATCCGGGCGCGGCATATTATAGTCAATCAGGATAATATCGAAGCGCGTCGCGGCCGCCGCCCGCAGCAGCGCGCGACCGTCGGCAAAGACCTGCGCCTCAACGCCGAGCCAGTTCAACTGCTGTTCCATCACCAGCAGGTTGGTGGGATGATCGTCGACCACCGCCACACGAAGCGGCGGCAGCGGGTGCGTTTCTTCCTGCACCGCGTCGGGACAGGGAAGGTGGGATGCCAGCATTAACGGCAGCGTCAGGGTGACGCGCGTACCTTCACCGGCAACGGAATGCAGCTGAATCTCGCCGCCCATGCGCAGCGCGATTTCCCGACAGATAGAGAGGCCCAGGCCGCTGCCCTGCACCGAACGGGCGCGGCCCGAAGGCGTCTGGTACCAGGGTTCGAACAGCCGGGCCTGTTCGTCGGGCGGAATGCCGCTGCCGCTGTCGGTAACGCAGAGCGTTAATTGCCCGTCGCGGGCGGCCAGCGTCAGGGCAATTTCTCCCTCGGCGGTGAACTTCACCGCATTGCTGATCAGGTTGGTGGCAATCTGCTGCAGGCGACCGCCGTCAAGCAGCACGCGCCGCGGCAGAGGCGTCAGCGCCGTTACGCTAAAGCGCGGGCCGCCTGGACGCATCAGCGGCGCCCAGAAGTTTTCCAGATCGCGCAGCCACTGCGTCAGTTCGAGCGGCGCAGGCTGCAGGCTAAAGGTATGACTTTCAATGCGCGAATGATCCTGCAGATCGTTCAATAGCGTCATCAGCGTGGTGGCGCTGCTGTGGATCAGCGCCAGATTTCCGGCACGCGGCTGACGCGCCAGTTCCATCTCCAGCAGTCCCAGAATCGCCTGCATCGGCGTGCGCAGCTCATGGCTAACGCTGGCGAGAAACTGGCTCTTCATCTGATTGGCGCGCTGCGCCGCTTCGCGTTCCTGTTCCAGACGCTGCCGCTGCCGGGACGCCAGCCGCTCCTGCCGCCAGCGGCGGATTAACAGCGCCAGCAGAATGACAATCGCCGCCAGCGCGACGGCCCCCAGCGACAGCAGCAGCGGCGTCGAAATAGCGCGATCCACGCCGCCGGGCTGATTTTCATTGCTCCAGGCGTCGCGCATACGCTGCTGGGTATCAGGCGGGATCTGCTGAAGACCTTTATCAAGAATGGCGCGCAACAGCGGCTGCTGCGCGCTAACGCCGATGGCGACGGGCCAGGCGGTATCGCTGGCGGCGAAGGCGAAATGGATCGACTCGCTGTAGCGGCTCTGAATTAGCCAGCGCGCCGACAGCACGTTATCCACCACCGCATCAAGCCGTCCATTGGCCAGCGCGTTATAGAGCGACTGGGCATCGTCGAAGGGCTGTACCGTCAGGTCGCGCGGGATCAGCTGCTGGGCCAGATCGCCGCGCCGCACGCCGATGCGCATGCCCTGCAAATCCTGCCAGCGGGTAATGCCGGTTGAAGCGCCGCGCATATATACGCCCCACAGCGCGCGCCACACCGGCAGCGTGCTGCTCTCGCCATCGCTGCCGCCGGTCAGCGGCTGCACCAGCTCAATCAGCGCCTGGCCGTCCGCCACCCGATCGCGTGCCTGCTGCGGGTTATTCACCCACAACGGTTTAAAGCGCAGTCCGGTGCTTTGTCCGATGGCGTTCAGCAGATCGACGCTGTAGCCGCGCGCCTCGCCGCTGTCGCTGCGGTAGCTCCAGGGGTAGTTGTCCGCCAGCGCGCTGTAGACAATGTGCGGATGCCGCCGCAGCCAGGCTTTTTCCATTGCCGTCAGGTGCAGCGTATTGGTGTCCAGATAGCGCGGCAGCTGCGCGCTCCAGCGGCTCTGAATGCCATTGACGATCTCGACCGGCAGCTGGCGAATAGCCTGATTCAGCGCATCGCGCAGCGCAGCCTGCGAGGTAACGGCATACAGACTCAGTTCGCCCGGATCGATCGGCGAGGCGATTTGATAGATTTGTCCCTGTTGCAGCTGGCTGAGAAGAAAGCCGGCGCTGGTTTCATCCGCCACCACATAGTCGTTCTGCTGATTCAGCAGAGTATAGAGCGCCTGCAGGTCGCTGCTGTAGGTTTCCCAGCGATGACGCCGCACGAAGTCAGGAGTGATCTGCTGCAACGTGCCGACGCTGACGGCGATGCGCGCATCCTGCGAGTTGAACATCACCGGACGTCGGTTCTGACGGCTGCGGTAGACGCGCAGCGGCGTACTATACCAGGCGCGCGTGGCGTAAAGCCCGGCGGGCAGCGGCTGCTGCGGCAGACCAAACGCCAGGTCGGTTTCGCCCTTACGCAGCGCATTCAGCAGCGCAGCGCTGTCGGGATAGCTTGAGAGGGTGAATCGTGCGCCGGTGAGGTTGCCGAGCGCTACCAGATAATCGGCGTTAATACCGTAGAGATCGTTGCCGACGAACATATTCCACGGCGCGCTGCGGGTCTGCAACACGCCGACCCGCAGCGTTTTGCCCTGCCACGGCAGGGTTTCGCCGCTCGGCATCATCAGCTCCTGCGGCAGCGGCATGCTGCTTACCGGTCGCCATTCGGCGGCGGCGGCGGCGGCGCTGAACAGCAGCGTCAGCAGCAGAAACAGGCGGGCTATTGTTGCGCTTTCCATAGGGCGGCAAGATCCAGCACCGAAGTGGCGCCGGTTTTTTCCAGAATGTTTTTTTTATGGGTGCTGACCGTCTTATTACTGATATGCAGCTGCTGAGCGATTTGCAGATTAGAGTAGCCGCGCGCCAGCAGCGAGAGGATCTGCTGCTCTTTACTGGTCAAGGGCAGCCCGCCCGTGGCCGCTAACGCCATATTCGACGGAAACGCCGTTTTGCCGCCCAGCACCGCCAGAATGGCGCTCACCAGCTGCGGCATGCTTTGACTTTTCACGACATAGCCCGCGGCACCGGCGGCCTGCGCCAGCTGCATATAGAGACGCTCGGTTTGTGCGGAATAGATCAACACCGGTAACGAAGGGAAACGGCGCTTCAGCAGCTTCAGCATTTCCAGCCCATCGCTGTCGGGCAGACTGATATCAAGAATAACCAGCTGGGCAGACTGCTGCTGCAACGCCTGAAAGGCCGCCTGTTCATTATCCACGGCGGTCAGGCTGAGCGAAATGGGCGCGGTGGCTAAAGCGGCTTGCAGTGCGACTTGCACCAGCGGATGATCATCAATCAGTAACAGATGGGCCATATCTTTGCTTCATTATTAACAGGAAGTTCAGAATAGCGGAAAAGCCTGTGGAAGCAATCATTAAGCAAAGAAGTTAAAGCGGAAGAAGTAATGATGAAAATAATATCGCGCCGAAACGGGTCTGCATAAAATAAAAGAGAGCCGCAGCTCTCTTTTATTTTCTCAGACGCAATAGCGCATAACGCAATTATTGCGTAGTGCCGTCGGTTTTACGATCGACCTCGCCGCCGCCCTGCTGGGTCTGAACTTTCTCATTTACGTTCGGGCATTTGCCATCTTTACACTGGGCGTTTTGATCCATTTCATCAGCGCTCATGCCATTGCTGCCTGCGGTCGGCGAGCCGCTTGCGCCAGGGGCAGTATTGGTGCTGCCGTTATTAATCTGGCTATTATCAACGTTATTCGGCGGCAAATTTTCTTTTGCGCCCGGCGCTACAGCGCCCGCGTCCGCCGCCTGGTTGGCGGTGCCGTTATTTCCCTGTGCCGCCAGCGCTGCGCCGCTGCCCAGTGTCATTGCTGCTGTCAGGACTGCAATTGCAAACTTATTCATAATTATGCTCCCGTTAATTATTGGTAGCTGCTGCCGAAACCCAATAGAACTTTAGAAGCCGTCTTTTTATGTGGGCGAGATAATATCTCGCCGGGACAACTTCTGACGAAAACTTGTGGTGCAAATAATAAATTTTCAAGAACTAACGATTAAAAGTGTAGTAAGGAACCAAAGAAACGCAAATCGCGCAGGCGTAGCGACAACGGAAAGTCGATTTACAGCGCGGTATTGAAGGGATAAATTGTTCAGGTGGTGCCCGCTGCGCCCGAAAAAAATATTAAATGGATAGCTTATGAATTACCAGAATGATGATTTAAGAATCAAAGAGATAAAAGAACTTTTACCGCCGGTCGCCCTCCTGGAAAAATTTCCGGCGACTGAAAAAGCCGCCGCTACCGTCGCCGCTTCGCGTCAGGCGATTCACAAAATTCTGAAAAATGAAGATGACCGCCTGCTGGTGATCATCGGCCCCTGTTCGATTCACGACGTCGATGCAGCCAAAGAGTACGCGTCGCGTCTGCTAAGCGTGCGCGAAGCGCTGAGCGGCGAGCTGGAAATCGTTATGCGCGTCTATTTTGAGAAGCCGCGTACTACGGTGGGCTGGAAAGGGCTGATTAACGATCCTCAGATGGACGGCAGTTTCCAGATTAACGACGGCCTGCGTATAGCGCGTAAGCTGCTGCTGGAAATCAACGATACCGGTTTGCCTGCGGCGGGCGAATTCCTCGATATGATCACGCCCCAGTATGTGGCTGACCTGATGAGCTGGGGCGCCATCGGCGCGCGCACTACCGAATCGCAGGTGCACCGTGAGCTGGCTTCCGGCCTCTCCTGTCCGGTCGGGTTTAAGAACGGCACCGACGGCACAATTAAAGTGGCTATCGACGCCATTAACGCCGCTGGTTCGCCGCACTGCTTCCTTTCAGTGACCAAATATGGTCATTCCGCTATCGTTGAGACCAGCGGCAACGGCGACTGCCATATCATTCTGCGTGGCGGAAAAGAGCCAAACTACAGCGCCGAACATGTCCGCGCGGTCAAAGCAGGGCTGGAGCAAGCGGGTCTGACGCCGCAGGTGATGATCGATTTCAGCCACGCCAACAGCAGCAAGCAGTTCCAGCGTCAGATGGTGGTGGCCGACGACGTCGCGCAGCAGATTAGCGGCGGCGAGAAGGGCATTATGGGCGTGATGATTGAAAGCCACCTGGTAGAGGGCAATCAGAGTCTGGAAAGCGGCGAGCCGCTGGTCTACGGCAAAAGCGTCACCGACGCCTGCATCGGCTGGGAAGATACGGAAAAGGTACTGCATCAGCTGGCCGCCGCGGTAAAAGCGCGCCGGGGCTGATTGAGCCGCGTGCTTAAGCGCCCAGCAGAGCGAAAAAAAAACCCGCCGGTCGGCGGGTTTTTTATGCAGAACGAATTACTTCGCTTTGCCCTGGTTTGCTACCGCTGCGGCTTTCGCTGCGATTTCGTCAGCGTCGCCCAGATAGTAGTGTTTGATCGGCTTGAAGTTTTCATCGAACTCATACACCAGCGGTACGCCGGTCGGGATGTTCAGTTCGAGGATCTCTTCTTCGCTCATGTCGTCCAGGTATTTCACCAGCGCGCGCAGTGAGTTGCCGTGCGCGGCGATGATCACTTTCTCGCCGCTTTTCAGACGCGGCAGAATGGTTTCATTCCAGTAAGGGATCACGCGTTCGATGGTCAACGCCAGACTTTCAGTGGTCGGCAGCTGCTCGGCGGTCAGTTTCGCATAGCGCGGATCGTGGCCCGGGAAGCGCTCGTCGCTGCGGTCCAGTTCCGGCGGGGTAACGGCGAAGCCGCGGCGCCACTGTTTAACCTGCTCGTCGCCGTATTTTTCAGCGGTTTCCGCTTTGTTCAGACCCTGCAACGCACCGTAGTGACGCTCGTTCAGACGCCAGGATTTTTCTACCGGCAGCCAGGCCTGATCCAGTTCGTCGAGAATGTTCCACAGGGTGTGGATCGCGCGCTTCAGCACGGAGGTGTAAGCGAAGTCGAAGGTGAAACCCTCTTTTTTCAGCAGCTGACCTGCTGCTTTCGCTTCTCCGCGGCCCTTCTCGGACAGGTCAACATCGTACCATCCGGTAAAGCGGTTTTCGTTGTTCCACTGGCTTTCGCCGTGGCGCACCAGAACCAGCTTAGTTACAGCCATAGCTTAACTCCTTTACGCTCGTATGATAATGAAAGCATTATATTGCCGTCGCGCGCGGCTCGGCAATTGATAGTGCCCTACCATAGCGGAATTATTGACACCGCGTAAGTGCTGAACCGACGCGGTGCGCGTTTTTCAGCCTGATGTTATTCCGCCGTTAACGTATAGCGGGTAACGCTGTGATACGTTTCGCCGGGTTGTAACCAACAGCTGGGCTGAGGCCATTCGGGATGGTTCGGCGAGTCGGGCAGAAACTCGCTTTCCAGCGCGATACCCTGAAAAGCAGTATAGCTGCCCCGATCGCGCGCGGGCGTCCCTTCCAGATAATTGCCGCTGTAAAACTGTAACGCCGGCGCGGAGGTATGCACCGTCAGCTTCAGCTTGCTGTCCGAAGACCAGAGCTGCGCGGCGGGCTGCTGTGCGCTGCGTGGATTAAGCAGGAAAGCGTGGTCGTAACCCTGTACCAGGCGCTGATCCTCATCCTGCAGAAAGTCGCGGCTGATGCTTTTCGCGGTACGGAAATCAAAGCCGCTGTTTTCTACCGTCTGCAACGGCGCGCGCGGAATGCCTTCGCTGTCTACCGGCAGATAGCTGTCGGCGTCGAGCTGTAGCTGATGCTGACGGGCGTCGCCGTGGTGCGCGTCCAGGTTGAAATAGGCGTGGTTGGTCAGGTTAACCGGGCAGGGCCGATCGACCTGCGCCTCCCAGTTAATCGTCAGGCAGTTGTTATCGTCGAGACGATATTCGACCTGTGCGATAAGGTTGCCCGGATAGCCCTGATCGCCGTCCGGCGAGTCGATGCGGTAGAGTACGCTGTTCTCGCTCTGGCTGACAATCTGCCAGCGACGGCGATCGAACCCTTCCGGCCCGCCGTGCAGCTGATGCGGCCCCTGGTTCGCCGTCAGCGCGATATTGGCCTCGCTGAGCCGCGCGTTGGCGATGCGGTTGGCGTAACGGCCCACGGTGGCGCCCAGATAGGCGGTTTGATTAAGATAATCCGCTGGCGTGGCGCAGCCCAACAGCGCTTCGCGCACCGTGCCGTCTTTCATCGGCACGCGCGCCGACAGCCAGGTGGCGCCCCAGTCCATAAAGGTGGCGACCATGCCGTGCTGGTTGCGCAGCACGGTGATGTGCCACGGCTGGCCGTCTGGCGCCAGCGACGTAGCCTGGTTTAGCATTGTCCCGCTCCTTCCGATGCGGTGCAGACGTAGAAGGTCTCTTTGATGCCGGTCGCGGCCTCGTACTGGCTGGCGACCGCCGCTTTCACCGGCTCCACCAGATCGAATGGCATCAGCGCCACCACGCAGCCGCCGAAGCCGCCGCCGGTCATGCGCACGCCGCCTTTATCGCCGATGGTCGCCTTGACGATCTCCACCAGCTTGTCGACCGGCGGCACGGTGATTTCAAAATCGTCGCGCATTGACGCGTGCGATTCCGCCATCAGCTCGCCCATGCGCTTCAGATCGCCTTTGCTCAGTGCTTCCGCCGCTTCCAGCGTGCGCGCATTTTCGGTCAACACATGGCGGACGCGTTTAGCGACCTGCGGATCCAGCTCATGCTCAACCGCGCGGAACTGTTCGATATCGACATCGCGCAGCGCCGGCTGGCTGAAGAAGCGCGCGCCGGTCTCGCACTGTTCGCGGCGGGTGTTGTATTCGCTGCCGACCAGGCTGCGGCGGAAGTTGGTATTGATGATCACGACCGCTACCTCTTTCGGCATCGGCACTGCGCGCGTGCCGAGCGTGCGGCAGTCGAGCAACATGGCGTGATCTTTCTTGCCCAGCGCGGAGATCAGCTGATCCATAATGCCGCAGTTGCAGCCGACGAACTGGTTTTCCGCTTCCTGACCGTTAACGGCGATGTCGGCGCCGTCCAGCGGCAGATGATAAAGCTGTTGCAAAACGGTGCCGACCGCCACTTCCAGCGAGGCTGAGGAGCTGAGGCCGGCGCCCTGCGGCACGTTGCCGCTGATCACCATATCCACGCCGTTAAATTCGCCGCTGCGCTGCTGCAGATGTTTCACCACGCCGCGCACATAGTTAGCCCACATCGGCTCTTCGATGCGCATAATCGGCTCGTCCAGCGAGAAGCTGTCCTGCTCGCTGTCGTAGTCGGCGGCGATCACGCGCACCTGACGATCGTCGCGTTTCGCGCAGCTGATCACCGTCTGGTAATCGATAGCGCACGGCAGCACGAAGCCGTCGTTATAGTCGGTGTGTTCGCCGATCAGGTTGACGCGGCCCGGCGCCTGAATAGTGTGGGTCGGCTGGTAGCCAAACTGCTGCCGGAAAATCTGTTGGGTGGTTTCTTTTAAGCTCATGCTGAATCTCCCGTCTGGCGGAAATGAATATCGCTGACGGAACGCAGACGTTCCGCCGCCTGTTCCGCGGTTAAATCGCGCTGGGTTTCCGCCAGCATTTCGTAACCCACCATAAATTTGCGCACCGTGGCTGAACGTAGCAGCGGCGGGTAAAAGTGAGCGTGAAGTTGCCAGTGGTCATTCTCTTCGCCGTTGAACGGCGCGCCATGCCAGCCCATAGAGTAGGGGAAGGAGCACTGGAACAGGTTATCGTAGCGGCTGGTCAACTTTTTCAACGCCAGCGCCAGATCGCTGCGCTGCGCTTCGGTCAGATCCACCAGGCGTTTGATGTGTGTTTTCGGCAGCAGCAGGGTTTCAAACGGCCAGGCCGCCCACCAGGGCACTACCGCCAGCCAGTGTTCGGTTTCAACCACGGTACGGCTGCCGTCGTTCAGCTCGCGCGCCATGTAATCGACCAGCATCGGCGAGCCCTGTTTGGCGAAATAGTCGCGCTGATGAAGATCTTCGCGCTGCGCCTCATTCGGTAAAAAGCTGTTGGCCCAGACCTGCCCATGCGGATGCGGGTTAGAGCAACCCATCGCGGCGCCCTTGTTTTCAAACACCTGCACCCAGGGATAGCGCTGGCCTAAATCGGCGGTTTGCTGCTGCCAGGTGGCGACCACCTCTTCCAGCGCCGCGAGGCTTAGCTCCGGCAGCGTTTTGCTGTGATCCGGCGAAAAGCAGATCACCCGGCTGGTGCCGCGCGCGCTTTCGCAGCGCATCAGCAGATCGTCGCTTTGCGGCGCTTCCGGCGTATCGGTCATCAGCGCGGCGAAATCGTTAGTAAACACGTACGTACCGGTATAGTCAGGGTTTTTATCGCCGGTTACGCGCGTGTTGCCCGCGCACAGAAAGCAGTCCGGGTCGTGTTTGGGAAGCTGCTCCAGGGCGGGTGACTCCTGCGCGCCCTGCCACGGACGCTTGGCGCGATGCGGAGAAACCAGTACCCACTGATCGGCCAGCGGGTTGTAACGGCGATGCGGATGATCGACCGGATTGAATTTTTCCATGTTCTGTCCTGATTGCTGACTTAAGCGGTAATCGCAGAGTAAAAAATAGCACAGTGTAAAAAAGGAAAGCGTGATCCAGTCTGGATAAATGGAATCGTTTACACAAGCTGAAAATTCTGACTTGTCAGTAATAATAGCACCTGGAGAGCAGGGCTAAGCAGAACGAGGCTTAAATTATGGTAACGGTTACATGCTGCGTCAGTCTGTTTTACCGCAGTGATGACGTCATTCCCAAATCCGTTGGCGGGCAGAAAGCGTAAAGGGAGACGATAAGAAGAGGCGTTGCGTTGAACAACGCGCCGCAGCGCAAAGAGCTGACGATGCAACCTCACGGGTAGCCCAACCCATGCGGACGACATAACAGGACGTAGAGACCCGGCGTCGCCGGGTCGGGAGATTATTTCAACGTTTCTGTGGGATAGACATAATGGTTGCCCTGCGGCACAAAACTCAGACGATGGGTAATGCACTGCGGCGCATCTTCCGCATGGTGGGAAACGAACAGCAGCTGCGTTTGTCCTTCCGCAATCAGTACATCCACAAAGCGACGCACCAGCTGCCGGTTGAGGGGATCGAGTCCCTGCAACGGCTCATCCAGAATCAGCAGCGTGGGATGTTTTACCAGCGCGCGGGCGATAAGCACCAGCCGCTGTTGTCCCCAGGAGAGACTGTGAAACGGCGCATCGGCTTGCGCCTGCATGCCTAACAGCGCCAGCCAGCCGTTTGCCAGGGTGCGCTGACGGTCGGAAACCGCCTGATAAAGTCCGATTGAGTCAAAATAGCCGGAGAGGATCACGTTACGCACGCTAATCGCCACGCGGTAATCAAGATGCAGGCTGCTGCTGACGTAGCCGATATGCTGTTTAATCTCCCAGATGGTCTCGCCGCTGCCGCGCCGCCGCCCAAACAGCGTCAGATCGTTGCTGTACCCCTGCGGATGATCGCCGGTCACCAGGCTCAGGAGCGTCGATTTGCCCGCGCCGTTCGGCCCGATAATCTGCCAGTGTTGGCCCGGCAGCACTTCCCAGTTCAGGCCGTGCAGCACCGGTTTGTCGTTGTAGCTGACCACGCCATTTTTCAGCACGATGCGCGGCGCGTCGGGCGGCAGCTGCGGCAGCTGGTCGGGATTGTCCGCTTCCGGCAGCGCCATGCCGTCCAGACGTTCGCTGTGCGCCAGCTGCGCGACCAGCGCTTCCGCCAGCACCGTCGCGCGATCGCCGATATGGGTCAGATGGCACTCCGCCAGCACGCCGACGCGATCCACAAACGATGGAATATCGTCGAAGCGGTTCAGCACCAGCGCCAGGGTATAGCCCTGCTGATGCAGTCTCTCCAGCAGCGCCGCCAGGCTGGCGCGCGACGCGACGTCAAGCCCGTCGAACGGCTCGTCCAGCACCAGCAGGTCGGGCTGCGCCATCAGCGCCTGACAGAGCAGCGTTTTGCGCGTTTCGCCGGTAGAGAGATACTTAAAGCGGCGCTCAAGCAGATATTCGATGCCAAACAGCCGCGCCAGCTCGCGGCAGCGCGCGGCATCTTTCACCTCGTCCTGAATCATCTCTGCCGCGGTGCGGCCGGTGTCGTCTTCGCCTTCGCTGAGCAGATCGGTGTTGTTACGCTGCCATTCCTCTTCCACCAGCTTTTGCAGCTTCTCCAGCGACAGCAGCGTCGGCCGTTTGAAGTCACTGTGAAAGGCGCCCTGCAACGGCGGTAGCTCGCCCGTCAGCGCCTTCGCCAGCGAGGATTTACCGCTGCCGTTGGCGCCGACGAAGGCCCAGCTTTCGCCGCCGCGCAACGTTAAATCGTTGAGGGTTAATATTCGGGTATCGCTAAGACGAAACGTGCCTTGCGAAATTTGCAATGTAGCCATTTTTTATTCCGTTTTTTGCAGCGTAAGCTTCTGTTTTTAGCGACTGGCCGCAGGCATGTCAAACGGTGACCACAGATTCAGAGCAGCGTCGCGATAATCACCCGATCGGCGTTAAAATGTGCTCTCACTGCCGCGCCAGGCTGCAGATTTTGCTGTTCAACCTGCTGATTGCTCAGCGTAGCGCACAGCGTCTCGCCGCTGCCTAGCCTCATCAGCACTTCGCTTTGCTGTTCGCCGCGCTCAATAGCGCTGATGGCGCAGGGCAGCTGGTTATCGGCGTTAGAGGGTTCGCGGCTGACGTCGATCCACGGCGCCTTAATCAGTAACAGCACCTCTTTGCCGGCGCTAAGCTGCAACCGATCGGCGCTCTGGCGCGTCAACGCCGCCTTCAGGCGCGTTTGTCCATCGGCAAGCAGTACGTCGACATGCTGCTGCACCCGTTCCGCGTCGCGGTGGACAAGCGTGCCGAACAGCTGGTTGCGGGCGCTGGTCTGTAGAGAAAAACGGGCGATGGCCGCCAGCAGGCTGTCGAGCGGCAGCTGGTCATCCTGCAGCACGTCAAACGCCTTTTGCTGAATCTGTTCCAGCAGGCGAAACAGTTCGATCAGCCGTTCGCCGTAGCGGGTCAGCTGCGCGCCGCCGCCGCCTTTGCCGCCGGTAGCACGTTCCACCAGCGTGCGTTCCGCCAGCTGGTTCATCTCGTTGATCGCGTCCCATGCGCTTTTGTAACTGATGCCCGCCAGCTTTGCGCCCTGGCTGATAGAGCCGGTCTGTTTAATCTGCTGTAACAAGGCAATGCGGCGCGGATCGGCGAACAGCTTCTGCTGGAGTCGAATAATAAGGGAGATGTCAGCCTGCATGCTAAGCCTCATAAAGTGGTTTGATTTAATTGTAAAAGAGGCGACGAGGGGTGTCACGGCGTTAAGCCCGCGTCAGCGGCGCTTCAGGAAAAGTAAAGCGCACAAAAGGACAGTGCGTTTTTTATCATGCTGGTTAAAATGATCTTTTTACCGTAATAAACGAGGCAACTATGCTGGAGTTATTAAAAAGCCTTGCTGTCGCTGTGATCATGGTGCCGATCGTGATGGCCATTATCCTTGGCCTGATTTACGGCCTGGGCGAAGTCTTCAACGTGATTTCTAAATTCGGTCACCGCAACGACCGCACGGCGAAGCCGCGTCAGTAAGCGCGCCGCATTCAGCTTTCTCTTAACAGGGTCGACATCGCGTCGACCCTGTTGCTTTTCATTCGCCTGATTTCCTTTTGATCAAACGTATGACAGCGTTCGCCGTCTCGTTATAGTATGCATTACATAACGTAACCCGGAGAAATGCTATGTCTGTTGTTAAGTGGAATCACTGGTTAGGCGCTGCGGTTATCGGCCTCAGCCTGTCAGGTCATGCCGTGGCCGCCGATAACGTCACCGTCTTTGCCGCCGCCTCGCTGACCAATGCCCTGCAGGATATCATCGGGCAGTATGAAAAAAACAAACATGAGATTAAAATCGTCACCTCTTACGCTTCATCTTCCACGCTGGCGCGGCAGATAGAGCAGGGCGCGCCCGCTGACCTGTTTATTTCCGCCGATCAGCAGTGGATGGATTACGCGGCTGGCAGAAACAGCATCGAAGCCGATTCTCGCTATACGCTGCTGGGCAACGATCTGGTGCTGATCGCGCCCGCCAGCGAAAAGGCGAAGCCGGTGCAGATTGACAAAAACACCGACTGGAAAAGCCTGCTGAAAGGACAGCGTATCGCGACAGGCGACCCGGACCACGTTCCGGCAGGAATTTATGCGAAAGAGGCCTTACAAAATCTTGGCGCGTGGGATACGCTGTCGCCGATTATGGCGCGCGCCAACAACGTCCGCGCGGCGCTGGCGCTGGTGGAACGCAACGAAACGCCTTACGGCATCGTGTACGGTTCCGACGCCGTCGCCAGCCATAACGTGACGGTGGTGGGGCATTTCCCGGAAAACAGCCATAAGCCGGTGGAATACCCGATGGCTATCGTCAAGGATCATCATCAGCCTGCGGTCAGCGCTTTTTATGACTACCTCAAAGGACCGGAGGCAGCGGCAATATTCAAAAAATATGGATTTACCCCACGCTAATGATATTGAGTGATGTTGAATGGCAGGCTGTGGAACTCAGCCTGAAAGTTTCTGCCATTGCTGTGATCGCCAGTCTGCCTTTTGGCATCTTTCTCGCCTGGCTGCTGGCGCGCTGTGAATTTCGCGGCAAAGCGCTGCTGGATAGTCTCATTCATCTGCCGCTGGTGCTGCCGCCGGTCGTGGTCGGCTATCTGCTGCTGCTGACGCTGGGGCGCCGCGGCTGGATCGGTTCCTGGCTGTATGACTGGTTCGGCATCAGCTTCGCTTTCAGCTGGCGCGGCGCGGCGCTTGCGGCCGCGGTGGTGGCGCTGCCGTTAATGGTGCGCGCCATTCGCCTCGCGCTGGAGGCGGTCGATCCTAAACTCGAACAGGCGGCCCGCACGCTGGGCGCGGGTCGCTGGCGCGTCTTCTTCACCATCACGCTGCCGCTGACGCTGCCGGGCCTTATCGCCGGCACCGTGCTGGCCTTCGCCCGTTCGCTGGGCGAATTCGGCGCTACTATCACCTTTGTTTCTAATATTCCGGGCGAAACCCGCACCATTCCGCTGGCGATGTTCACGCTGCTGGAGACGCCGGGCGCCGAGAGCAACGCCGCCAGGCTTTGCCTGATCGCCATCGCGCTGGCGCTGGTTTCGCTGCTGCTGTCGGAATGGCTGGCCCGCTGGGGTCGTAAGCGTCTGGGGGGCTGATGCTGGAACTTAATTTTACCCTGCAGCAGGGCGACAGCCTGTTGCAGATAGATACGGAATTGCCCACCAAAGGCATCACCGCCATTTTCGGCGTCTCCGGCGCCGGGAAAACCTCGTTAATCAACGCGATCGCCGGACTGGCGCAGCCGCAGCAGGGCTATATTCGTTTGAACGGCCGCACGCTTAGCCATGCCGAAGAGTCTGTCTGGCTGCCGCCGGAAAAGCGCAGCGTCGGCTACGTGTTTCAGGAGGCGCGCCTCTTTCCGCACTATCGGGTGCGCGGCAATCTGCGTTACGGCATGGCGAAAAGCCGTCAGGGACAGTTTGATACGCTGGTGGATCTGCTGGGACTGAACGATTTGCTGGATCGGTTTCCCTGGTCGCTCTCCGGCGGCGAAAAGCAGCGGGTGGCCATAGGACGCGCGCTGCTGACGGCGCCCGATATTCTGCTGATGGATGAGCCGCTGGCGTCGCTGGATATCCCGCGCAAACGCGAGCTGTTGCCCTGGCTGCAAAAGCTGGCGAAGCAGGTGGATATTCCGTTGCTCTACGTCTCACACAGCCTGGATGAGATTTTGCAGCTGGCCGATCGGGTGCTGCTGCTGGATAAAGGAGAGGTAAAGGCGACGGGCACGCTGGAGCAGGTCTGGAGCAGCAGCGCGCTGCGTCCCTGGCTGCCGCGCAGCGAGCAAAGCACCGTGCTGCGCGTTCAGGTGCTGGAGCAGCATCCCGACTACGCCATGACCGCGCTGTCGCTGGGCGATCAGCATATCTGGGTCAGCCGCATAGAGGCGCCGCAGAAGACGCCGCTGCGCATTCGCATCCAGTCGTCGGATGTCTCTTTATCGCTACAGCCACCGCTGAACAGCACCATCCGCAACGTGCTGCCGGCGCAGGTCAGCGAACTGGTTGAGATGGATAATCAGCAGGTCGAGGTGAAACTGCGCATCGGCGCCAGCGAACTCTGGGCGCGCATTACGCCCTGGGCGCGCGACGAGCTGGCGATCAAGCCCGGCATGTGGCTGTTCGCCCAGATTAAAAGCGTTTCCATTACCGCATAAGAGAAACGGGGCGACAGAGAGCTGAGGCTTAATCTCTGTGTTTCCATTGCCGGTTTATCAGCAAATCAATGGGGCCATCCGGCCCGCCAGATAACAGAAGGCGAGGCGCCGCAGCTTTTGCGGCCCCGTCTTTTCAGCGGTTACAGCACTTCGCGGCGAATGGTTTCCGCAATGCCCGGCTCCAGGTTGGTGCCGATAACGCGCGCGGCGCGCGCTTTGATCGCTTCGTCGGCGTTGCCCATCGCCACGCCCAGGCCGACGTTTTCCAGCATGCTGAGATCGTTATAGTTGTCGCCGAACGCCAGCACATCCTTCATCGTCATCCCCTGCGATTCAACCCATTCCGCCAGCCGCTTGCCTTTGCTGTTGCCCGCCTGGGCGATATCCACCTGATCGTGCCATGACCATTCGCAGGCCAGCCCCAGCGTCTGTTCGACATTGTCGGCGAACTGCTGCAGGGCGCGCGTATCGGGATGGGAAAGGGCGAACTTCCAGATGGCCTGCGCCTCGCGCGCGGCGTCAGCGAGATTCGGCACCTGCAAAAACAGCGGACGCTGATGCGCCGGCAGCGACTCCGCCCACAGCAGGGTGCGCTCAACGTGTCCGGTCGGTGTCTGGTAGAGCATCGCGTCATCCACGTAGAGCAGCCCGTGGATCGCCTGCTCGTCGAGCATGTCGATGACCTTCAGCGCCTGCGATTTGTCCAGCGGATCGGCAGAGAGCACTTTTTTTGCCTGATAATCATACAAATAGGTGCCGTTACAGCAGATTGCAGGTGTATCCAGCGCCAGCGCCTGATAAAAAGGATGGATGGCGCAGTGGTGGCGCCCGGTCACGATAAGGATTTTGACCCCGGCCCGTTTTGCCTCGGCAAGCGCCTCCAGCGATTCGGGAAGAATGGTTTTACGCGGCGTCAGCAGCGTACCGTCCAGGTCGAGGGCAATTACGCGATAGCTCATAATTAATTCCGCCAGTCATTATTCGCAAAGCAGCGATGTTACACCCTGCGACGCCTCGCCGCCAAATCGCCGCAGCAGAAACAATCCAACGGGCTGCGGCAAAACGCGCTAACCTTTGCCACAGGCCAACCATTACAGGTAATGAGATAAGGAGAATTCATGAAGCAAGTTGTTTACACCGCCAGTCCGGAAAGCCAGCAGATTCACGTCTGGCGAATGAATGAAGAGGGCGCGCTGACGCTGTTGCAGGTCGTGGACGTGGCGGGGCAGGTGCAGCCGATGGTGGTGAATCCGACTCAGCCGTTTCTGTATGTTGGCGTACGACCGCAGTTCCGCGTGATCGCTTACCGCATTGCTGACGACGGCACCCTGACCGAAGCGGGCCAGGCGCCGCTGCCGGGCAGCCCGACCCATATTTCTACCGATCTGCACGGCAATTTCCTGTTTTGCGGCTCCTATAATGACGCCTGCGTCAGCATCAGTCCCATCGGCGCCGACGGCGTACCGCTGGCGCCGAGCCAGGTGATCGACGGCCTGGAAGGCTGTCATTCGGCCAATATCGGCAGCGACAACCAGACGCTGTTCGTCCCTGCCCTGAAGCAGGATCGTATCTGCCTGTTCGACGTTCACGCCGCGGGCAAGCTGACGCCGCACGCGCAGCCGCAGGTTACCACCGTCGAGGGCGCAGGCCCGCGCCATATGGTGTTCCATCCTAACCGCCAGTACGCCTACTGCGTCAACGAGCTTAACAGCACGGTCGACGTCTGGCAGCTGAGCAACGCCAACGGCCAGGTAGAGCGCGTGCAGAGTCTGGATATGCAGCCTGCGGATTTCACGGGCACGCGCTGGGCCGCCGACATCCATCTGACCCCGGATGGCCGTCATCTCTACGCCTGCGATCGCACCTCCAGCACGCTGACCATTTTCAGCGTCAGCGAAGATGGCGGTCTGCTGACGCTGGAAGGCCATCAGCCGACCGAAACTCAGCCGCGCGGCTTTAATATTGATAAAAGCGGGCGCTATCTGGTCGCCGCCGGACAGAAATCGCACCACATCGAAGTCTATCGCATCGGCGAAGGGCAGGGACTGCTGACGCCGCTGGCGCGCTACGCGGTCGGCCAGGGCCCGATGTGGGTGGTGATCCACGCGCTGTAAAACTTGGGCCGCCTCGCAGTTTTGTCTGCGCGGCGGCGCAATCCGGCGCGTCAGCAGGTGATTCTGCAACGCGGGCTGGAAAGTGGCGAAAGCCGGGTAATTTGCGGCTATTACTGGGAGAGCGACATCGACGCCGCGCGCGTAATGGCCGCCGCGGTAGTGGCAAGGCTGCGCGCTAAAACAAAATTTAATCAGCAGATGGAGAAAGCGAAGGCGGAATTTAAGCGCCTGAGCGTGGGCAGGGGGTCGTCGGCTGAAAATGTGTTTGAACAGGAACAGATTAAGTATTAAAAGTTAACTTCAGGCGCTCGTTTTCACTGACAGCGAGCGCCTGTACAGGCCCTGAAAGCGTTTTACCTTGCAGTCAGCTTGGACAAGGAAAAATTGGGCGTCTATGAATATTAAATTTTTCGTTCTGATATTTTTATTCGGCCTGGTTGATAGGTCTGATTAGCCAAAGTGTGGATAGTTTCCTGAAAATAATATAATGGCGGTAGACGTTCCGGGATTACAGTATATATTATTGGCGCCTGTCCATTCTTCTACGT
>NZ_JANION010000102.1:0-5972 GCF_024610815.1 Mixta sp. | reverse complement strand
GTACCACTCTACAAAGCGTTTAATACCCTCTTCCACGCCCGTCTGCGGTTTAAAGCCGATAACGTCAAACAGCGCCTGCGTATCCGCGCTGGTTTCCAGCACGTCGCCTGGCTGCATCGGCAGCATATTTTTACGCGCCTGCATGCCTAACGCCTTCTCCAGCGCTTCGATATAAGCCATCAAGGTTACCGGCTGACTGTTACCGATATTATAAACCCGATACGGCGCCGAGCTGGTGGCTGGAGAGCCTGTCTCTACCGTCCAGTTTTCATCCTTTTGAGGAATGACGTCCTGAAGACGGAAGATCGACTCGGTAATATCATCTATATAGGTAAAGTCTCTGCGCATTTCGCCGTTGTTATAAACGTCAATACTTTCACCCGCAATAATAGCGCGAGTGAATTTAAACAGCGCCATATCAGGACGGCCCCACGGACCATATACGGTAAAGAAACGCAGCCCGGTGGTGGGAATGCCATACAGATGCGAATAAGTATGGGACATCAGCTCATTGGCTTTTTTCGTCGCGGCATAAAGCGATACCGGATGGTCGACGCTGTCGTCGGTTGAGAACGGCATTTTCCGATTCAGGCCATAAACCGAACTGGACGAGGCGTACAACAAGTGTTCGATTTTATGGTGACGGCAACCTTCAAGAATATTGAGATGGCCGATAAGATTGGCATCGGCATAGGCGTGGGGGTTATCAATGGAATAACGCACTCCGGCCTGGGCGCCCAAATGGATAACGCGCTGGAAACGCTGTTCGGCGAACAGTGACGCTATTGCATCACGATCGGCTAAATCGCATTCAATAAAAGTGAAATCTGAAGAAGTGATTTGATTAAGACGGGCACGTTTAAGATTTACATCGTAATAATCATTCAGGTTGTCGATGCCGACAACCTGGTGACCGGCCGACAGGAGGCGTTGGGTAACGTGAAAACCAATAAATCCTGCCGCGCCGGTAACCAGATAGTTCATATTTTCCCCATTAATTATGCAATTTGAATAGACGCTCCGCGGCCAATTGCATAATAAACAAAACCGCGTTTGCTGATTCTTTCTGGATCATACAGGTTACGACCATCAAAAATCACGGGTTGTTTTAATGAATTTTTAATAACGTCAAAGTCTGGCGCGCGGAAGTTCTGCCATTCGGTACAAATAACCAGCGCATCAGCACCCTGCAGCGCCGCTTCTTTGGTCCCCATCAGCTTCAGGTCTTCACGGTGGCCGTAAATACGCTGCGCTTCATCCATCGCTTCCGGGTCAAATGCCTGCACCGTCGCGCCAGCGGCCCACAGCGTCTCCATCAGGACGCGGCTGGAGGCTTCACGCATATCGTCGGTGTTTGGTTTAAACGCCAGCCCCCACAGCGCGAAGGTCTTTCCTTTCAGATCGTCGCCGAAGTGACGTTTAATAAAGCCTGGCAGCTTCATTTTCTGATCGTCGTTGACATCTTCTACTGCCTGCAGCAGACGCGGTTTATAACCGATATTTTCCGCCGTACGGATCAGCGCCTGCACATCTTTCGGGAAGCAGGAACCGCCGTAACCGCAGCCCGGATAGATAAAGTGGTAGCCGATGCGGGAATCGGAACCGATGCCCTGACGTACTTTTTCTATATCCGCGCCCAGGCGCTCTGCGAGGTTAGAAATCTCGTTCATAAAGCTGATTTTCGTCGCCAGCATGCAGTTAGCGGCGTACTTGGTCAGCTCTGCACTGCGGATATCCATCAGGATCAGGCGATCGTGGTTGCGGTTGAACGGCTCATACAGCTCGCGCAGCAGCTCCACCACTTCTTCATTATCAGTACCCACGACGATACGCTCAGGACGCATACAGTCACTAACCGCCGCGCCTTCTTTCAGGAACTCCGGGTTAGAGACCACGTCGAAGGTCAGATCGACGCCGCGCGCCTGCAGGGTTTCCTGCATCACGCCGCGTACGCGGTCAGCGGTGCCCACCGGCACGGTCGATTTATCCAGCACGACTTTATGCTCATTCATATGCTGAGCAATAGTGCGGGCGACGGCGGTGACATATTTCAGATCGGCAGAACCATCCTCGTCCGGCGGCGTACCTACGGCGATGAACTGCATCACGCCGTGATTTACGCCCTCTTCGGCATTGGTAGTGAAGTTCAGACGGCCCGCTTCGTAGTTTTGCTTAACCAGCGGCGTCAAACCTGGTTCATAAATAGGAATGATCCCTTTCTTCAGATTTTCGACTTTCTTTTCGTCGACATCAATACAAAGAACGTCATGTCCGACTTCGGCCAATACCGCAGCCTGAACCAGACCCACATAGCCGATACCAAATACGGTGACTTTCATTGCGTTATCCTGTTGCTGTGTGAATTACTTTTTATTTTCAACGGTATCATTCAGCCACTGTTTGAAATCATTGCCCAGTGACGGATGACGCAGGCCATATTCTACGAAAGCCTGCATATAACCCAGCTTGTTGCCGCAGTCATGGCTGATCCCTTTCAGGTGATAAGCCTCAACCGTTTCTTTTTCCATCAGCATGGCGATAGAGTCGGTCAGCTGAACTTCGCCGCCTGCGCCCGGAGGCGTTTTAGCCAGCAGAGGCCAAATGTCGGCAGACAGTACATAGCGGCCAACGACGGCCAGATTGGACGGCGCTTCGCTCGCCTTCGGTTTTTCCACTACGCCTACCATCGGCGCGCTGTCGCCAGGCTGCAGCTCTGCGCCCTGGCAATCAACCACGCCGTAAGCGGTCACATCAGCTACCGGCTCAACCATAATCTGACTACGGCCGCTTTCCTCGAATCGGTTCAGCATTTCCGCAAGGTTATCTTTGGTTGGGTTGGATTCGTACTCGTCGATAATGACGTCAGGCAGAATCACCGCAACCGGCTCGTCGCCCACTAACGGATGCGCGCACATTACCGCATGGCCCAGACCTTTAGCTATGCCCTGACGAACCTGCATGATGGTCACGTGCGGCGGACAGATGGACTGGATTTCATCCAGCAGCTGACGCTTAACGCGTTTTTCCAGCATCGCCTCCAGCTCAAAACTGGTATCAAAATGGTTCTCAATGGAGTTTTTAGAAGAGTGCGTAACCAGCACAATCTCATTAATCCCGGCAGCGATACATTCGTTAACGACATACTGAATTAACGGCTTATCAACCAGCGGCAACATTTCTTTTGGAATGGCTTTGGTTGCGGGCAGCATACGCGTCCCCAAACCGGCAACAGGGATTACCGCTTTTTTTACTTTTGACTTATAGGCAGACATTAAGATACCTCTCTTATAGGCCGTTCAAGTTAATACTTGATATGTCGATTTAAAAAACGAAACGAGTATATCAGCTCAGGGCCGCCGGATTTATCCTGGATAAGATGATTCCGGCGAAATTAAGATTATTACCCAAGTGTAAAACGTATAGTCGCAACTGTCTGCGAGACGCAAAAAATAAAAAGCATTCGCTTATTATTCAGGCGACAACATCAGCCGCAACCGCCCTCCATTGCCCCACACCTGGCATTGCCAGGCGCTACCCTGCTGGCTAATTTGATTGAGATGTGTACTACCGAGCGTACCTAAAGGCACACCGTTATTGAGCTGTATTTCTTGCCCGCCGATGTTTAGCGTTGCGTTTAAGCCTGCCGAGACCAGAATCAGGTTTTTATACGGCTGGTGATAATAGCCGACTAATAATGGAAACTGCCCTTTAAGATTAGCCTGACGCAATAACAGATTAACCTGTTTCAATACGCTGTTTAATTCAGGCAAGCGCTGTTTTTGACCAGAGAGCTGTTCCTGCAACAGACCATTGAATAGCGCGCGCAGCAGCAGCGCGGCCAGCACGCCGTTATCGCCGGCGCGCGTCACGTCGAGGCAGTAAAAGGCGAGATCTTTGTCCGATAGCGCAGCGATATCCAGGACCAGCCCCGGCTGTTCCGCCATCGTCAGCTGACGATAGTTGATACGGCAGTTGGCGATAGTTTGCTGAACCGGCGGCTGCAGCTGCTTAAGCAGCTTAGCGGCCGCGGTCGGATCGCTGACCAGCGCGTCCCAGTCCTGAAACAGCTGTTCTTCTTCTTCAACCTGCGAAGTAAACATTGAGGGATAGAGGCACTCGTAGACCGCTTCGCGCAGGCGCTCCATATCTTTAATCGGCTTAAGCAATACATCCTGCACACCAAGACGCAGGACATGCGCGATATCGGACATCTGCTCCGTAGCGGAGATGACCAGAATGGGAACCTGATTGCCGCGTGTGCGTAAGTGTTCCACCAGCTTAATGCCGTTCATACGCGGCATTTCCAGATCGCAAATCAGCAGATCGGGCTGGTGAAAGCGCAACGTTTCGATTGCATCAAGACCATCGCTGGCGACAAGGAGTTGAGCGCCAAGCGAATATAAGTAATTTTCCAGCAGGGAACGAAAAACGACCTCATCCTCTACGATCAGGATCTGTTTTCCAGTTAATGGTTTTTCCATTGTTTCCCCCCGTCAGCCAGATAATTCAATAGTGGTCCAGGATGCGCACTTGTGCCTGTCAGAATTGCCTGAAGTAACATGTGTGATTGACCCATTTTCATTACCGGCTTCGTACTAACGGTAATAATTCATCCATTTTCTTCTCAACTGCCGCCTGTCCGGCGGCAATCGCTTCCTCTGCACGGTGAAAATCAAGCGTACTGATTTGGGGACAATAAGGTTGTAGTAAAACATCCGGCGGGTCCCCCGCCATACGGTTGCGTTTCAAACGGTTTTCCAGCACCTGAATTGAGGTGGTCATGATTTCCATCGCGCCGGGCGAAAGCATCGTGCGCCGCTGCGTCAGACGCTGCGCAAGGTGATGACGTAACCGGGCGCGCCAGGAGGTCATCTCTGTTTCCGGCGCCGTTTGCGCGGGCGACGCGGAGAGAAGATCCTGCTGCATTAAGTGCGCATCGTGCTGTAAATCGACGGCGATAACAATATCTGCTCCCAGCGCGCGGGTTAGCGATATCGGCACCGGATTAACCACCGCGCCATCCACCAGCCAGTAACCGTTATGGCCGACCGGCGGCAACAGCCCTGGCATACTGCAGGAGGCGCGCAGAGCCTGATGTAAATCGCCTTCGGTCAGCCACAGCTCGCGTCCGGTGCTCAGATTAGTGGCAACGGCGCCAAAACGTATATGACACTGTTCGATAGACTCATCGGGCATCAAACGCCGAATATGGTTGAATACGCGATTTCCGCGTAGCAAACCGCCTCGCCGCCATGAAAAATCCATCAACCGAATCACATCCCAGTAACTGAACGACCTTACCCACTTTTCCAGCAGCGGCAGCCGACCGGTCGCGCTCGCGGCCCCGACCAGAGCGCCAACGGAGCAACCAGCAATAACGTCAACCTGAATACCCGCCCGCTCCAGCGCATTAATTACACCGATGTGCGCCCATCCCTTGGCGGCGCCGGAACCTAGCGCCAGTCCAATTTTAACCTGTCTCATTGCATTCCTGTATTAACCCTTCTTCACTGAATGGCGTCAAACGCCAGGGTCAGATAACATAACGTAAAATAACGTCTTTAGCCCTGTTATTGCAAAACCTGGAGTCAACGTGTCTGAAAACTGTCCATGCTGCAGCGGATTGCAGTATAGCCTATGTTGCGGTCGCTATCTAAGTGGCGATTATATTCCCTCTACCTCGGAAGCGTTAATGCGCTCGCGCTATACAGCATACAGCCAGCGAAACGTCGATTACCTGCTGGCCACCTGGCACAGTACGCACCGCACGGCGCAGCTGCGCCAGGCATTGTCTGAAAGTTTTGCTCATACCGAATGGCAAGGTTTGAGGGTTATCGCCTGCGAATCTGGAGGCGATGATGATGAGGCTTATGTGACATTTTTTGCGCGTTACCGCGAAAACCAGCGTTCCGGCGCGGTTCATGAACGTTCGCGCTTTGTCCGTGAGGATCAACGCTGGTACTATATTGACG
>NZ_JANION010000101.1:0-4438 GCF_024610815.1 Mixta sp. | reverse complement strand
TTTCACGCTACGTTGAAATTTTTACGCGGTTCTGAGCTCGTAAAAAAAACGTCAGCAATGAAAATAGTCATTTTTGTTTTATAAGGGGGGTGAAAATTCCCACGTTTTGCTAAAGCAGCGCCTGCAATAAAGAATTTTATTTATTTTCTGTGGGAGTCGCGCGCTGAAAAGCGGTGGAATACTCGTCTTTTAGCGCGCAAATGTTGAGGAAAAATAATTGATGGCGGTTTTGGTAACGTTTACACTTGGCGTTTTTCCGTACTCGTCCGTGCCATTTTGCCAAGCAGCTGAACAAATGTTTCCTGTTCATCCGCTGTCAGACGACTAAGAAACGCCCTGTCCACCTCATTTGCCAGCGGCATCGCCTGTTTCAGTTGCACTTCACCTTCCGCCGTCAGGTAGACGAAACGACGACGCTTATCTTCCGGCGCATGTTCGCGTCGGATAACACCGCGCTTCTCCAGCCGCGAAAGCATCTCCGCCAGCGTCGCCTTGGTGCTGACGGCGGCATCCATCAGCTCAACCTGCTCAATGCCCGGCTTATCCGCCACCGCGCGCAGCACCGAATATTGCGGCTTGGTCAAATCGGGCAATAGCTGCTGCCAGCAGGCGGTATGCTCCTGAAACAGCTGCCGCATCAGATGAAACGCTTCTCGGTCCAGCACCGGGTGCATAGGCGAATATCCCTTATTGATCAACAGAGTCAAAGTATAAGCTGGATAGCAATTGGATTGAATAATAGTTTGATTTCACAATTATTTGCCGCCCTGCTTTACGCCTGACGCTCCGCTTTCCACATCGCGCGCGGCAGGCATTTTGTTCTTGCACGAACTTTTTTACGTTTTCCTCCTTGCGAACGACATAACGACGTCCTAAGGTAAATGTATTCGTTCGCATACGAACAAATTAAAGGGGGAATGATGAGACTGATTGTCGGGATGACCGGCGCAACCGGCGCGCCGTTAGGCGTGGCGCTGCTGCAAGCGCTACAGGCGATGCCGGAGGTGGAAACGCATCTGGTGATGTCGAAATGGGCGAAAACCACCATTGAGCTGGAAACGCCGTGGAGCGCGCACGATGTCGCCGCGATGGCTGACGTCTGCCATAGCCCTGGCGATCAGGCGGCCACCATCTCATCCGGTTCGTTCAAAACCGACGGCATGGTGATTATCCCCTGCAGTATGAAAACACTGGCAGGCATCCGCGCTGGCTACGCCGACGGGCTGGTGGGCCGCGCCGCTGACGTGGTGCTGAAAGAGCAGCGCAAGCTGGTGCTGGTGCCGCGCGAAACGCCGCTCAGCACTATTCATCTGGAAAATATGCTGGCGCTGTCGCGTCTCGGCGTCGCCATGGTGCCGCCGATGCCCGCCTGGTACAACCACCCCGCTACCGTTGCAGACATTACCCATCATATCGTGGCGCGCGTGCTGGATCAGTTCGGCCTCTCTTATCCGCAGGCCCGGCGCTGGCAGGGGCTGACGCACGCCCGGCAACAGGACAACGAGTAACCTACCTTTCAGGAGAACCTTATGGCATACGATGATTTGCGCTCCTTTTTACAGGCGCTGGATGAACAGGGACAGCTGCTGAAAATCAGCGAGCAGGTGCAGGCCGAGCCCGATTTGGCGGCGGCGGCCAACGCCACCGGACGCATCGGCGAAGGCGCGCCCGCGCGGTTGGTCTGCGCGCCATGACCACGCCGCACGGTCTCGGTTACGTGAAAATGGTGATTATGGTGGATGAGGATGTCGACCCGTTCAACCTGCCGCAGGTGATGTGGGCGCTGTCGTCGAAGGTGAACCCGGCGGGCGATCTGGTGCAGTTGCCGAATATGTCAGTGCTGGAGCTGGACCCCGGTTCGTCGCCAGCGGGCATCACCGACAAGCTGATTATCGACGCCACCACTCCTGTCGCACCGGATAATCGCGGCCACTACAGCCAGCCGGTGAAAGATCTGCCGGAAACCGGCGCCTGGGTAGAAAAACTCAATGCGCTGCTCGCCAACCGTAACTAAAAGGAGAATCCCATGATCTGTCCCCGCTGTGGCGACCAACATATCGAACTGATGGCGACCTCGCCGGTAGAGGGCGTCTGGACGGTGCATCAGTGCCAGCGCTGTCTCTATACCTGGCGCTCTACCGAGCCGCTGCGTCGCATCAGCCGCGAACACTATCCGCAGGCGTTTCGCATGACGCAGCAGGATATCGATAATGCGCCGGAAGTGCCCGCCATTCCGCCGCTTTTAGCGGACGACGCGCGCTAGGCTGCGCCATCAGGGCGCCCTCTCGCCAGGGCGCCTGCCCAACTCCGGTGCAGTCTGCGCCGCTTTACGTCCGTTAACCCCGCCTCCGCGCCGCTTTTCGATAGCTGGCATCCGCTTTGCTTAATGCAACTGACGATGTTCTTCAGGAGAAAAGCTATGCGCACAACCGCTGCGGCCAGCCGCTACCGTTTTAAAATCTTCGCCCTGCTCTTTTTTATCGCGCTGATCAACTATATCGATCGCGGCGCACTCTCCTTCGCCGCCAGCGCCATCGCGCAAGAATACCGCTTTACCCAGGTGCAGCTCGGCGCGGTACTGGGTTATTTCGGCTTCGGCTATCTGTTCGGATCGCTGTGCGGCGGCTTTCTCGCCGATCGCTTCGGCACCAGAAAGGTCTGGCTGATGGCGGGCGTGCTCTGGTCTGTGCTGGAGATCCTCACCGCCTGGGCAGGCGACCTGGGGCTGGCATTGTTCGGCGGCTCGGCGATTATGGGCTTCGCCGCGCTGCGCGTGATGTTCGGCTTTGCCGAAGGCCCGGCCTACGCCCTGATGAATAAGGCGATCGCCCACTGGGCGCCGGACAACGAACGCGGCATGGCGCTGGGTATCGGCCTGCTCAGCACCCAGGTCGGCTCGCTACTGACCGCGCCGGTGGCGGTGACGCTGCTGCTGCTGACCAATGACTGGCGGATGATGTTTATTCTACTTGGCGCGTTGTCGCTGCTGGCTATGGTGCTGTTCGCTCGCGCTTTCAGCGATACGCCGGCGGATCAGCCGCGCGTCAATGCGGCGGAGCGCGCGCTGATCCGCGACGGTCAGCAGGCACAGCCAATCCAGGACACGCCGCTGCCCTGGTGGCGCTTTTTCACCAGCCGTACGCTGGTGTGCAATGCGCTGGGCTACTTCTCTTTTCTCTATATCACCTTTACCCTGGTCACCTGGGCGCCGAAGTATCTGATGGATAACTTTCATTTCGATCTGCATGCGCTCGGCTACGTGGCGATGATCCCCTGGAGCGGCGCCTGCATTACCGTGTTGCTGGGCGGCCGTATCGCCGATCTGCTGCTACGGCGCTTCGCCAGTCTGCGCCTGGCGCGCAACCTGTTTGCCGCGGTGACGCTACTGCTGGCCGGCAGTTGTTTTCTGGCGATCCCGTGGATGCCCTCGGCAAGCGCTATTATCGCGCTGATGACGCTGGGCAATGCGCTGAACGCGCTGGTCAATAACGTCTACTGGTCGGTGGTGATTGATGTGACGCCGCGCGCCAGCGTCGGCGCCTACAGCGGCATTACGCTGGCGATCGCTAACCTGGCGTCGATTATCTCGCCGATGCTGAGCGGCTGGCTGGCGCAGCATTACGGCTATAACGCCATGTTTACCGCCACGGCGCTGATCGCCTTCGCCAGTATGCTGGCGATGACGCTGTTGCAACCGGAGAAAAAGCTGGCCGCCTCGCGCGTCGCCACGCAGCTGACGGCCGCCTGACGCGCGTTGGTAAAATAAAAAGGCGCCTTCCGACGCATGCGCGGAAGCGCCTTCTTAACAGGGCGCGATAAAAAAAGATTATTTTTGCTGGCTCAGATAGTCGGTCAAAAAATGCTGGGCGTTGCCATATTTTGAAAGCAGATCGCTGTAGCTAATACGATAAGGATGCGGCTCATTCGGCAAATAGAGTTCGCCAATGTTCGTTCCATCCATGCTTAATACGACAAACCTGTTACCGTTAAGCGTTACGGTATATTTCTTTTTTTTGTTCTCCCTTACCACATCCATTATTTGAATCTTACGATTCCAGGGGTGATCGATATTTACCAACTGCACCAGCGCTTTATTTTCTTCGCGCGGACCGTAGCGCAATATCCAGACTTCCGTGCCCTCTTCGCCCTGCCAGGCTTTGACCTGCTCTGCAATTTCAGGACGTTGTTGCTTGCCATGCGCGGGGCGGCTATCCGGCGAGGCGATACCG
Source organism: Mixta sp. (assembly GCF_024610815.1). Taxonomy (NCBI): domain Bacteria; kingdom Pseudomonadati; phylum Pseudomonadota; class Gammaproteobacteria; order Enterobacterales; family Erwiniaceae; genus Mixta; species Mixta sp. Next base: position 209 of record NZ_JANION010000101.1, on the reverse strand, counting down.
GATTGTAAAGGGAGAAAGGTAAGGGAAGCTAAAATAAGGGCGGTCGTTAATTTTTTCACTGAACAGTTCCTTCTTTATTTTCAGACAGCGGAAATAATAATCCATATTTATTTCCCGTCAATGTTCATCGTTCTAAAATAAGCGACAAAATCAAAAACAAAAGCGTGAAAGCAAATATATTTCCAGACAAGACTTGTAGATTTTAACAG
>NZ_JANION010000100.1:0-11002 GCF_024610815.1 Mixta sp. | reverse complement strand
CTGACAAATAAGGCGACCTGCAGGTCGCCTTATTTGTCAGGGCCGTCCCCAGAGGAGATGGCTGTATGCGCTGGCGGATTAGTCGCGTTTGGTCGGACGCTGATGGCTCAGCACCTGACGCGGTTGCGTACGACGACCTACCATACCCATCACACCGGCCAGAATCGCTTCGATAATCAGCATAAAGAAGGCGAACCAGCTGGCTTTCGCGGTAGCGGCAGCGGCTTTATCAGCGGCTTCGCGTGCTTTCTGCTCCGCCTGCTGTTTCAGCTCATTGTATTTCTGACGCGCCTGCTGATAGCTTTTCTCTGTCTGATCGACAATCTGTTCCGCTTCGGCGTCGGTTTTTCCGGTGCGCGCCTTAATGATATTTTTCAGCGCGTCGCGGTCAGCGGCCTGCAGGGTATCCTGATTGCTGTTAATTAAGCCTTTCACCCAGTTGGTAATATCGGTGTCGGCGTTTTGCGGATTATTAGCCGTGGCCTGCGCCTGGTTCTGCGCGCTGTTCGCCGCATTTTGCGCATCCTGCTGCAGGTTTTCCGGCTGCAATTCAGGTTTGCCGGTCTGACGCAGCGTAGTTTCCAGTTCGTTTTGCAGATCGTCCAGGTTAATGCCGCTCTCCTGCAGCTTGTCGCTCGCCATCTGCGTCGCCTTCGGCGCAACGGCGGAAATCGTGCTGCCCATAGCATTCAATCCAGCGCCCATCACGTTCATGGCGCCGCTCATGGTGTAGTTGACCAGCATGATCGCCAGCCAGACGCTGAACAGCGTATTGACGCCGAACATTAACAGGCCGTGCAGCATGCCTTCACGCTGTGCGAGTCGGCCGCTGACCCAGGCGCCGACGGCGATGGAAACCAGCATGCTGATGCCGGTCCAGACCGCCGCGCCGGTGCCGATACCGTCCAGTGGGTTTTGCTCATGCAGCGGATCGATGCTGGATGTGCCAACGGCAGTGCCCAGTAAGGTTAATAACAGGTGGATCACCACGGAACTAATAACGCCAGCAAAGATAGCGCTCCATGAAATGCGCTTTAGCGGTACACCATTCACTGAGTCCACCCAGGCTGCGTCATGCCGGTTGCGGAGATGTTCAGGATGTTCACTCATAATATTTACTCCCTATCCTTATCTTTTAAGCCGTTGCCACAGAATTGTTCTTTCAACTTGCGTGAAAAATAGTGATACCTCTTATTTCAGGCAATTTAAGGCTAGTTAGGGAATAGCGATTTGACCAAATTAATTTGCTAATTTGCGACATAAAATAAACCAAAAGTTTACCGCTTCGTTTATTTTTAACGATTTTTCACTATTGCAGGCAGTATAATTACAGGTTAATTAAAATGGCGTTTTATATTTTTCCATGAGATGAAAAGTAAATAATGGCACTAATGATCGACGCAGGAGGACAGTAGCAGGGTGGGAAGAACAGATTAACGAAAATCACGAACGTGGCAGCTGAAAAACAAAAAAAGCGGCCCGCAGGCCGCCTTTTAAACAGAGGTCATTAACCCTGTTGTTCCTGCGCCTGTGACGCCTGAATCGCGGTCAGAGCGATGGTATAGACGATATCGTCAACCAGCGCGCCGCGTGACAGATCGTTCACCGGCTTACGCATACCCTGCAACATCGGCCCGATGGAGATCAGATCGGCGGAACGCTGCACCGCTTTGTAGGTGGTGTTGCCGGTATTCAGATCCGGGAAGATAAATACCGTTGCGCGTCCGGCAACCTGCGAATTCGGCGCTTTCGATTTCGCCACGTCTTCCATAATCGCCGCGTCATATTGCAGCGGGCCGTCGATCACCAGATCCGGGCGTTTTTCCTGCGCGATACGCGTCGCTTCGCGGACTTTCTCCACGTCGCTGCCAGCGCCAGAGTTGCCGGTCGAATAGGAGATCATCGCCACGCGCGGCTCGATGCCGAATGCCGCGGCGGAATCCGCAGATTGAATAGCGATTTCAGCCAGCTGCTCGGCGGTCGGATCCGGGTTGATGGCGCAGTCGCCGTAAACCAGCACCTGCTCCGGCAGCAGCATAAAGAATACCGATGACACCAGCGAGCTGTTCGGCGCGGTTTTAATCAGCTGCAGCGGCGGACGAATGGTGTTGGCGGTGGTGTGCACGGCGCCGGAAACCAGGCCGTCCACTTCATCGCGTTCCAGCATCATGGTGCCCAGCACCACATTGTCTTCCAGCTGCTCCTGCGCCACCACTTCGGTCATGCCTTTGTTTTTACGCAGCTCGACCAGGCGCGCTACATAGTTATTGCGCGCTTCTTCCGGATCGACGATCTCAATGCCTTTGCCCAGCTCAACGCCCTGCGCCGCCGCGACGCGATGGATTTCGTCCGGGTTGCCCAGCAGTACGCACTGCGCGATGCCGCGCTCGGCGCAAATCGCCGCCGCCTTCACGGTGCGCGGCTCGTCGCCTTCCGGCAGCACGATGCGTTTGCCCGCTTTGCGCGCCAGCTCGGTCAGCTGATAGCGGAAGGCTGGCGGAGAAAGGCGACGGCTACGCTCAGAAGCGGCCGTCAGCGATTCTACCCAGTCGCTGTTGATATGGCTGGCGATATACTCCTGCACCTTCTCAATGCGCTGCGTATCGTCGCTGGGCACTTCCAGGTTGAAACTTTGCAGGCTGAGCGAGGTTTGCCAGGTGTTGGTGTTAACCATAAACACCGGCAGGCCGGTCTGGAACGCGCGTTCGCAGAGTTTGTAAATACGGTCATCAATTTCATAACCGCCGGTCAGCAGGATGGCGCCGATCTCTACGCCGTTCATCGCGGCGAGGCAGGCGGCGACCAGCACGTCAGGGCGATCGGCGGAGGTGACCAGCAGCGAACCGGGACGGAAGTGCTCCAGCATATGCGGCAGACTGCGTGCGCAGAAGGTCACGGATTTCACGCGGCGGGTCTGTATTTCGCCTTCGTTAATCACGCGTGCGTTCAGGTGACGGCACATATCGATCGCGCGGGTGGCGATCAGATCGAAGCTCCACGGAATGCAGCCCAGCACCGGCAGTGGACTGTTAGCGAACAGCTGGCTCGGATCGATGTTGGCGACGCTGGCTTTGGTGGAGTCATCGAAGATTTCTGACAGATCGGGACGGGTGCGGCCCTGTTCATCCACCGGCGCGTTGAGTTTGTTGATGATAACGCCAGTGATGTTTTTATTCTTGCTGCCGCCGAAGCTGCTTTGCGTCAGTTCGATGCGCTCTTTCAGCTGGGCGGGGGAATCGTTGCCCAACGCCATCACGAAGACGATCTCCGCGTTCAGCGTTTTGGCGATTTCGTAGTTCAGCGCGTTGGCGAACTGATGTTTACGCGTCGGCACCAGGCCTTCTACCAGCACGACTTCAGCGTCTTGCGTATTGGCATGGTAGCGGGCAATGATCTCCTCCATCAGCACATCTTGCTGATTGGAACCGAGCAGCGACTCAACGCGCGACATTTGCAGCGGCTCAGCGGCGGGGATTGAGGAGTTTTTACGTATAATCGTCGTGGTCTGGTCAGGCGCATTGCCGCCGGCGCGGGGCTGGGCGATGGGTTTGAACACGCTGAGGCGGACCCCTTTGCGCTCCATCGCGCGGATAACGCCGAGGCTGACGCTGGTCAACCCGACGCTGGTGCCGGTAGGAATAAGCATAATGGTACGTGACACAGTAAACCTCTCAGGTATTTCAGGGTGTCAAAACAACTCCGTCAGCCGAGGCTGACGGAGAAAAACTTATGCGGTAAGACGCGCGGCGTCGCGGGCGATGACCAGCTCTTCGTTGGTCGGGATCACCAGCGCCGGACGGGTGCCTTCCTTGTTAATGAAGCCTTCCTGTCCGAAGCGCGCCGCCAGGTTGCGCTCATGGTCCACTTCGAAGCCCAGCAGGGAGAGCTTTGCCAGCGACAGCTCGCGCACCATCGCCGCATTTTCGCCGATGCCGCCGGTAAATACCACGGCGTCCAGACGACCCTCCATCATCGCCGTATAGGAGCCGATATATTTGGCCAGGCGGTGGCAGAAGACATTCATCGCGCGTTTGGCGTCCTCTTTGGTGGTGTAGTTCTCTTCCACATAACGGCAGTCGCTGGTAACGCCGGTCAGGCCGAGCAGACCGGACTCTTTGGTCAGCATTTTGTTGATCGCGTCAACGCTCATGCCCAGCGTATCATGCAGGAAGAAAACGATCGCCGGATCGATATCGCCGCTGCGGGTGCCCATTACCAGGCCTTCCAGCGGGGTCAGCCCCATAGAGGTATCGACGCACTCGCCGTTGCGGATTGCGGAAACCGATGCGCCGTTGCCGAGGTGGCAGGTAATCACATTCAGCTCTTCGACCGGCTTGTTCAGCATGCGCGCCGCTTCACGCGACACGTAGTAGTGGCTGGTGCCGTGGAAGCCGTAGCGGCGGATGCCGTGTTCTTTATAGAGATGATAGGGCAGGGCGTAGAGGTAAGACTCTTCAGGCATCGTCTGATGGAAAGCCGTATCGAAAACCGCTACGTTTTTATCAGAAAGATGCGGGAAGTTTTTCAGCGCCTCTTCGATGCCGATCAGATGCGCCGGGTTATGCAAGGGTGCGAAAGGCGAAGCGTCTTTGATATCCTGCACCGTCTCATCGCTGATGACGACGGAGTGCGTCAGCTTTTCGCCGCCGTGGACGATACGGTGACCGATTGCAGCGATTTGTGCCAACAGCTCCGGTTTTTGTGCCAGAATGTTTTTAACGATGAAGTTCAGGGCTTCGCTGTGCGCGGCGCCCGCACCCAGCGCAGCTTCCTGTTTAGCGCCGTCCAGTTTCCATTTAATGCGCGCTTCGGGCAGATGGAAACATTCGGCCAGACCTGACAGGTACTCTGCTCCGTCAGCCGGATTGAGAATGGCAAACTTAAGAGAAGAGCTACCGCAGTTCAGAACCAGTACTAACTTACTCGACATGGAAGTACCTATTAGTCAAAAGTGGCTAAAAAAAACGCAATCAGTCTATCATCCTAAAGTATGAAAGCTGGTACATTAATGATTACCATCATACTGCCAGCAAAAAGTTATCTGACAGCAAAAAAAGACGGTAATTTTACGTAAAAATTTGAAAGTCCCTTGGCTTTCAACGGCTCGGCCTCAGGATAATGAGGATAACCCGTTTTGCGGGCGCTGATAACGCGCCCAGAATAACGGCAGTCCCCAGCAAAAACAAAATTTTTTGAAGGATGTTATAGAAAGTTGTGTCGTTATTTAAATTTTTTAAATCTTGCGAAAGAAGTTGAGGTGAGCCATGGCAAATGAATCCAGCGTCGGCTGGTTTAAGACCTTCCAGCTTGGGCAGCACTACATGAAAACATGGCCGAACGATAAACGCCTCGCGCCAATTTTCCCGGAAAACCGCATTACGACCGCCACGCGGTTTGCGATCCGTTTTATGCCGCCATTGGCGGTTTTCACGCTGACCTGGCAAATCGCGCTCGGCGGCCAGCTGGGACCGGCAGTGGCCACCGCGCTATTCGCTTGCAGCCTGCCGATGCAGGGATTGTGGTGGCTGGGTCGCCGCTCCGTCACGCCGCTGCCGCCGACGCTGCTGCACTGGTTCCATGAGGTGCGTGAGAAGTTGCAGCAGGCGGGCCAGGCCATTGCGCCGCTTGAGGGAAAACCTACCTATCAGGCGTTGGCGGATCTGCTGAAGCGCGCCTTTCGTCAGCTGGACAAAACCTTCCTCGACGATCTCTGAGCCTGAATAGCCGGTTGCCCGATAATTTTTTGCGGCAACCTGGCTCAAATCAAAGAAAGGCGGGCTTATGATTCCGCCTTTTTGAACGCTGTGCGATTCTTGAACATCTTTTTACCTTGCCGTGAAACAGGAGTTGAAGATGGATATGACGCACGCGCAGCGCTTGATTCTTTCTAACCAGTATAAAATGATGACGCTGCTCGACCCGGACAACGGCGAACGCTATCGCCGGTTGCAGACCATTGTTGAGCGAGGCTACAGTCTGCAGATGCGCGAGCTGGATCGCGAATTTGGCGAGCTGAGCGAAGAGATATGCCGCACCATTATCAATATAATGGAAATGCACCATGCGCTGCTGGTCTCCTGGGAAAACCTGAAGGAGAGAGCGGACATTGACGAGCGTCGGCTACAGTTCCTCGGCTTTGACGCGGCGACCGAAGCGCGCTATCTGGGCTACGTGCGTTTTATGATCAATGTGGAAGGGCGCTATACCCACTTTGACGGCGGCACGCACGGCTTTAACGCTCAGACGCCGATGTGGGAAAAATATCAACGTATGCTTGCCGCCTGGCAAACCTGTCCGCGGCAGTATCATCTGTGCGCGACTGAGATTGCGCAAATCATCAACGCCTGAGAAGGAAACGCAAGTGAAGTGTAGAGGCTTTTTGTTCGATCTGGACGGCACCCTGGTGGATTCGTTACCGGCGGTGGAACGCGCATGGACTCACTGGGGCAAACGTCACGCTATTGATGCGGATGAGATCCTGAATTTTATCCATGGCAAGCAGGCTATCACCTCACTGCGTCACTTTATGCGCGGCAGCAGCGAAGAAGAGATCCAGCAGGAGTTTCGCCTGCTGGAGAAAACCGAAGCGGAGGATACCGACGGCGTCCGCGCGCTGCCTGGCACCCGCGATCTGCTGGAGCAGCTCAACGCGCTTGAGATTCCCTGGGCGATCGTCACCTCCGGCTCGATGCCGGTGGCCTCGGCGCGTCGTCAGGCGGCGGGACTGCCGCTGCCGGTCCACTTTGTCACTGCCGAGCAGGTGAAAAACGGCAAGCCGGAGCCGGATGCCTACCTGACCGGCGCAAAGCTGCTGGGGTTAAAACCTGAAGAGTGTGTAGTGGTAGAGGACGCGCCTGCCGGCATCCTTTCCGGCCTCGCCGCCGGCTGCGCGGTGATCGCCGTCAACGCGCCCGCCGATACGCCGCGCCTGGCGGAGACCGCGTTGCAGCTCACTACGCTCACCGCGCTGCGCATCAGCAAAGCGCCCGACGGCACGGTCACGGTGCTAACCCAAAACTGATTGATTTAACCCCGCTATCGCGGGGTTTGTTTTATGGCATGCTGCGCATTCAGGACGCATCTGATGGCGGGGAATGCTGTGAATAATCAACTTCTGTGGGTGCTGGGTCTGCTGGCGGTGACCGTCTGGCTGTTCGCGTCTGGCAGGCTGCGAATGGATGTCGTCGCACTGCTGGTGATCATCGCGTTTGTACTTAGCGGTACGCTGACGCTGCAGGAAGCCACCATCGGCTTCAGCGATCCCAATGTGATATTGATTGCCGCGCTGTTTGTGATAGGCGAGGGGCTGGTGCGTACCGGCGTCGCCCTGCAAACCGGCGAATGGCTCATGAAAATCGCCGGCAACAGCGAAAGCAAAATGATTTTCTGGCTGATGCTGACCGTGGCCGGACTGGGCGCGTTTATGAGCTCCACCGGCGTGGTGGCGATTTTTATTCCGGTCGTGCTGAGCGTTGCCGCCAAAATCGGATCGTCGCCGGCGCGGCTGATGATGCCGCTCAGCGTGGCGGCGCTGATCAGCGGGATGATGACGCTGGTGGCGACGCCGCCTAATCTGGTGGTAAACAGTGAGCTACAGCGCGAAGGGCTGGAGGGCTTCAGCTTTTTCGCCGTAACCCCTATTGGCCTGGTGGTGCTGGCGCTGGGCATTGGCTACATGCTGGTGGCGCGCTACTGGCTGGCCGCCCTGCCGGACGCTGCCGTCGCCGCCGCGCCGCGCCGCCGCAACTTCCGCGACCTTATCCGTGAATATCGTCTCAGCGGACGCGCCCGCCGTCTGGCGATACGCGCAGGCTCGCCGTTGATTGGCCGTCGTCTGGACGATCTCAAACTGCGTGAAAAGTATGGCGCCAACGTGGTGGGCCTGGAGCGCTGGCGTAAATTCCGCCGCGTGATGGTGACGGTGACCGGCGAGACGACGTTCCGCGACCGTGACGTGTTGCTGATTGATATGTCCGCCGCCGAGATCGATCTGCGGCAGTTTTGCAGCGAGCAGCGGCTGGAGCCGCTGATCCTGCGCGGCGACTACTTTTCCGACCGCGCCCGCGATGTCGGCATGGCGGAGGTATTGCTTACTCCTGATTCCGAACTGACCGGCAAAAGCGTGCGCGAGCTCGGTTTTCGCAGTCGCTTCGGCGTCAGCATCATCGGCATCCGACGACGCAACAGCCTGCTGGAGGGCACGCTGACCGACGAGCCGCTGGAAGTAGGCGATACGCTGCTGGCGATCGGCGACTGGCGCTGCATCCAGCAGCTGCAACAGCAAAAACGCGATCTGCTGCTGCTGGCGTTGCCTGCCGAGATCGATGAGGCGGTACCGGCGCACAGTCAGGCGCCGCATGCGCTGTTCAGCCTGGCGTTGATGGTGGCGCTGATGATCACCGATGTGATTCCGGGGCCCATCGCCGCCTTAATCGCCTGTCTGCTGATGGGGAAATTCCGCTGTATCGATATGGAAAGCGCCTGGAAAGCCATTCACTGGCCGGGTCTGATTCTGATCGCGGGCATGATGCCGTTTGCGCTGGCGTTGCAAAAGACCGGCGGCGTGGCGCTGGTGGTGCAGGGATTGATGGATGTGGCTGGTAGCAGAGGGCCGCACGTTATGCTGCTCTGCCTGTTTGTGCTGTGCGCCACTATCGGCCTGTTTATCTCCAATACGGCGACGGCGGTGCTGATGGCGCCGATTGGCGTGGCGGCGGCGCAGCAGATGGGCGTATCGCCTTATCCCTTCACCATGATTATCGCCATCGCCGCCTCCGCCGCCTTTATGACGCCGGTCTCATCGCCGGTCAATACGCTGGTGCTGGGGCCAGGCGGCTACCGCTTCGGCGACTTTGTGAAAATCGGCGTGCCCTTTACGCTGGTGGTGATGGCGGTCAGCGTGCTGCTGGTGCCGCTGCTGTTTCCTTTCTGACTTACAGCGGGGTGTCCTGGGATATCTCATCCAGAGAGAGGCTGAAGCTTGGCACAAAGACCTCGATAAAGTAATCCATCTCCTCGCTGCGCCGCTGCTGCAACGTTTTCTCCAGGCGCGCCAACGCTCGCCGGAACTCGTTGTTGCCGGCGGAAAGCTCTTCCAGGCACTTCAGGTAGGCGCACAGCGCGTCGGCCTGCTTAAGAATCGCGGTTTCCTCCTCGCTTTGCTGTTGTTCATCCAGCAGCGGACGCCAGGCGTCCTGCAATTCCGCAGGCAACATTTCAATCAGCTTATGGCGCGCAATTTCTTCGATCTTTTTATATTCATGGGCTATTTGGGCGTTGTAATACTTTACCGGCGTCGGCAGATCGCCAGTCAGCACTTCGCTGGCGTCATGATAGAGCGCGATCAGCGCGATGCGCTCCGCATTCAGGCTGCCATTGAATTTTTTATTTTTAATCAGCGCCAGCGCATGGGCGACCATCGCCACCTGCAGGCTGTGCTCAGAGACATTTTCCGTGCGCACGTTGCGCATCAGCGGCCAGCGGTTGATCAGTTTAAGACGGGAAAGATGGGCGAAAAAGTGGCTCTGCTTCATGAAAAAGGCGTCTCCTCAGGGCGGCTGCGGAAACCGGCGAACCCGATCTCCGCAGCGACACAGTATAGCCTTTTCATGACGCACGCTACAGCGGCTGCGCGCGTCATGCGGCCGACTATTGCCGGTAGCCTTCGAGGAAACGTCCGAACTTGCCGATCGCCATCTCCAGATCGTCAACGCGCGGCAGCGTAACGATGCGCACATGATCCGGCCACGGCCAGTTAAAGGCGGAACCCTGCACCAGCAGCACTTTTTCCTGCAACAGGAAGTCCAGCACCATTTTCTGGTCATCGTGAAGGTTAAACTTTTTCGCATCGATGCGCGGGAACATATAGAGCGCGCCCTGCGGCTTAACGCAGCTGACGCCGGGAATATCGTTGATCAGCTCCCACGCGCGTTGACGCTGCTCATAAAGACGCCCACCCGGCATAATGAATTCGCTGATGCTCTGATAGCCGCCCAGCGCGGTCTGAATCGCGTGCTGTGCCGGCACGTTGGCGCACAGGCGCATCGACGCCAGCATCTCCAGACCTTCGATATAGCCTTTCGCGTGCTTTTTCGGCCCGTTCAGCACCATCCAGCCCTGACGGAAGCCCGCCACGCGGTAGGTTTTTGACAAGCCGTTAAAGGTGACGGTCAGCAGATCGGGCGCCAGTGCGGCGATCGAATGGTGCTGTGCGGCGTCATACAGAATTTTGTCGTAAATCTCGTCAGCGAAAATAATCAGGTTATGTTCGCGCGCGATTTCCACGATCTCCATCAGCAGTTCTTTGCTGTAAACGGCGCCGGTGGGGTTATTCGGGTTGATAATCACGATGCCGCGCGTGCGGGGAGTGATTTTACTGCGGATATCCGCCAGGTCAGGGAACCAGCCGGCGGATTCGTCGCAGAGGTAATGCACCGCTTTGCCGCTGGAGAGAGAGACCGCCGCGGTCCACAGCGGATAGTCGGGCGCCGGCACCAGCATCTCATCGCCGCTGTTCAGCAGCGCCTGCATTGACTGCACGATCAGCTCAGAGACGCCGTTGCCGATATAGATATCTTCAACGGTGACGTCGCGCATATCGCGCGCCTGGTAGTGCTGCATAATCGCTTTGCGTGCGGAGTAGAGTCCTTTGGAATCGCAGTAGCCCTGCGCGCCCGGCAGGTTGCGAATCACGTCGACCAAAATTTCATCTGGCGCTTCGAAGCCGAAGGGCGCTGGGTTGCCGATATTGAGCTTCAGCACCTTATTGCCTTCTTCTTCCAGGCGTTTGGCCTCTTTCAATACCGGACCGCGTATGTCATAGCAGACGTTATCCAGCTTCGAAGATTTTTCGATAATTGTATTCATTACTTGCGCCTTAACTGACAGAACTGCATTCCTGCCGTGGAAATAAACCCGCTCAATTTACTCTTCTGATATCCACTTTTGAAGGGCGGGCCAGGCTTTTGGCGCAACCGCGAGACAACGTCGCGCTGGCTGGTAT
>NZ_JANION010000096.1:0-40368 GCF_024610815.1 Mixta sp. | reverse complement strand
ACCGGAACCAACCCCGACGCCGGAACCAACCCCGACACCGGAACCAACCCCGACACCGGAACCAACCCCGACGCCGCCGATTGACCTTACGCGTAACGGCGTTATTCGTCCTGAAGCGGGTGGTTATATTGCTAACAGTGCGGCGGCCGCTACGTTATTTAATCTCAGCCTGCACGATCGTCTTGGTAATGAGGGCCAGTCTGCTGACGGGCAGCACAAGACCAGTTTATGGCTGCGCCAGGCGGGTGGCCATAATCGTACCTACATGGCAGACCAACTGGAAGCTCAGAGTAACCGCTATACCATACAGTTGGGCGGCGATCTGATTCAGCAGGAGCTGGGTGGCGGAAGTTTACATATTGGACCGATGTTTGGTTATGGACATCAGTCAACAAATATTCGCTCAACGGTGAACCACTATTCCAGCGACAGCAGTATTTCAGGCTATAGCGTGGGCGCTTACGCTACCTGGTTCGCTAATCAGGACAGAAATACCGGACTATGGCTGGATAGTTGGGTGCAATATAACTGGTTCAACAGTAGCGTATCAGGGGAAGGGCTGTGGACTGAGAAATATCATACTCAGGGCGTCAGTGCCTCACTGGAAGCTGGCTACGGCTGGAAAGCGCTTGAGCGCACCGGGAAAAACCAGCGTACCTACGGTTTTTATCTGCAACCGCATGCGCAGTTTATCTTTAACGGCCTTAAAACCGTGCATCTGGTTGAACAAAACGGTACGCAGGTAGTGGCTAATAAAAACACTAATGTGATATCTCGTATCGGGGTACGTGGCTGGATCACCGAGTCTAAACAGCCCGGAGAAAGCAATCTGAAGCCCTATGTAGAACTTAACTGGCTGTATAACAGCGACCCTTTCCGGGTCAATCTCAATCAGGTTGACGTTGAGCAAAATAGCGGCAGAAATTTAGCGGAGCTTAAAACCGGCGTGGAAGGGAAGATAAGCGATAACTTCCATATTAATGGCAGCGTGGCTCTGCAACATGGCCGCTATCATTACCAGGACGCCAGCCTGATGTTAGGGGCTAAGTACACCTTCTGATGAATCTGCAATAAAAATAAAAAGGCGCCGGATAAATCATACTCTCCGGCGCCTTTTTTATATTGTTCTCTCGCTGGCTATTCGAAAAACGTTGGCAGAAACTATTTACCAATACAAAAGCTGGAGAAAATACGCCCCAGCAGATCGTCGGAGGTAAACTCGCCGGTAATCTCGCTTAGCGCCTGCTGCGCCAGCCGCAATTCCTCCGCCAATAGCTCGCCAGCCCATGCGCCCAGCAGCTGCGCTTTACCCTGTTGTAAGTGAGTGTCCGCTAACTCCAGAGCCTGTAAATGACGACGGCGCGCTAAAAAGCCGCCTTCCATATTGTCATTAAAGCCCATGCTCTGTTTCAGATGGTCGCGCAGCACATCGACGCCCTGGCCGGTACGCGCTGACAGTCTAATAAGTGAGTAACCATTTACTTCTGTTAAACCCAGCGGCTCACCGGTGACATCCGCTTTATTACGCACCACGGTGATCGGTAAGGCAGCGGGTAGACGCGCAATAAAATCGGGCCAGATGGCAGCAGGTTCAATAGCATCGGTGGTGGTGCCGTCAACCATAAACAGCACGCGATCCGCCTGTTCAATCTCCTGCCAGGCGCGCTCGATGCCGATACGCTCAACCTCATCGCTGGCGTCGCGCAAACCGGCGGTATCAATGATATGCAGCGGCATGCCGTCAATATGGATATGCTCGCGCAGCACGTCGCGCGTGGTGCCGGCGATATCAGTAACGATAGCGGCTTCGCGACCGGCCAGCGCATTAAGCAGGCTCGATTTACCGGCGTTGGGGCGTCCAGCGATCACCACTTTCATCCCTTCACGCAGCAGGCTGCCCTGGCGAGCCTCGGCGCGCACAGCGTTCAGGTCCTGCATCACGGCGTTTAGCTGCGCTTCAATTTTGCCATCGGACAGGAAATCAATCTCTTCATCCGGGAAGTCGATAGCCGCTTCCACGTAGATTCGCAGGTGAGTGAGCGCTTCCACTAGATGATTAACACGGGTAGAGAAGGCGCCCTGTAGCGAGTTCAGCGCGGAGCGCGCCGCCTGCTCGGAGCTGGCATCGATCAGGTCGGCAATCGCCTCCGCCTGCGCCAGGTCCAGCTTATCGTTAAGAAACGCGCGTTCCGAAAACTCGCCTGGGTTAGCGATGCGCACGCCGGGCAGCGCCACGATGCGCTTCAGCAGCAGATCGAGGATCACCGGGCCGCCGTGTCCTTGTAACTCCAGCACATCCTCGCCTGTAAAGGAGTTAGGCCCCGGAAACCATAGCGCGATGCCCTGGTCGAGGGTGCTGCCGTCCGCCGCTTTAAAAGGCAGATAGTCGGCGTAACGCGGTTTCGGCAGTTTGCCCAACAGTTGCCGGGCGACCTCTGCCGCTTTGCTGCCGGAAACACGCAGAATGCCCACGCCGCCGCGTCCTGGCGGTGTGGCCTGGGCGACAATGGTATCGCTGTGGCTCATGGAAACTCTCTCAATACTGTAAAACGAAGGCGGTCGATTGACCGCCTGATAATAATCACTGTCGCCGGATTTACCACCCCCGGCGTCAATTTTGATGACCGGAAAGCAACAAATAAGCAGGGGCGGGAAAATCCCGCCCCTGCTTGATACTGCCGGAGGTCACGTTGACTCCGACGGTTAGGCTTTCTTCTTGTCGCGGCTGTGCAGGCCGCGTTTTTCCAGACCGCGATAGATCAGCTGCTGCTGGAGAATGGTGACCAGGTTGCTGACGATGTAGTAAAGCACCAGACCTGACGGGAACCACAGGAAGAAGACGGTAAAGATGACCGGCATAAAGGTCATGATCTTCTGCTGCATCGGATCGGTTACGGTGGTCGGCGACATCTTCTGAATGAAGAACATCGTTACGCCCATCAGAATCGGCAGGATATAGTACGGGTCCTGCGCGGACAGGTCATGGATCCAGAGCGCGAACGGCGCATGACGCAGTTCTACCGAGCCCATCAGCATGTAGTAAAGCGCAAGGAAGATCGGCATCTGGATAACCAGAGGCAGACAGCCGCCCAGCGGGTTTACCTTCTCCGACTTATACAGCGCCATCATTTCCTGGCTCATGCGCTGCTTGTCATCGCCCAGACGCTCACGCATCGCCTGAATCTTCGGCTGCAGCATGCGCATCTTCGCCATGGAGGTGTACTGCGCTTTGGTCAGCGGGTACATGATGCCACGCACGATAAAGGTGATGACGATAATGGAGAAGCCCCAGTTGCCGATAAAGCTGTGCAGGAACTTCAGCAGCTTAAACAGCGGCTGAGAGATAAACCACAGCCAGCCGTAGTCCACGGTCAGATCAAGGTGAGGCGCGATGGCCGCCATCTTGTCCTGAATTTCCGGGCCGACCCACAGCGTCGCCGCCAGCGTCTGCTGGCTGCCTGGCGCAACCGTCACCGGCGCGGATTTATAGCCGACGGCCGCAATACCATTGCCAAGATTGCTGGTATAGAGCGTGTTGTTGCCTGCGGTGCGCGGCACCCATGCGGTAGCGAAATATTGTTGCAGCATCGCCACCCAACCGTTGGCGGTGGTGGTGCTCAGGTTTTCGTTGTCGGCGATGGTGTCGAACTTATATTTCTCATACTTCTCGTCGCTGGTGGAGTAAGCGGCGCCGCGGAAAGTATGCAGAGCAAAGTTGTTGCTGCCGGTGTCGCGGTGCTTCGGCAGATCGATAGTCTGTTTCAGCTGGCCGAACATCGCCACTTCCAGCGGCTGCTGAGTCGCGTTGTTCACCTGATATTCGACGTTAATGGCATATTCGCCGCGCTTCAGCACGAACGTCTTGGTGTAGACGGCGCCGTTTTCCGCGGTAAAGGTCATCGGGATGCGCAACTCGCTCTGGTTATCAGCCAGTTCGAAGTGATCCTGCGTGGTAGTAAACAGCGGACGCGCGCCGTTATTCGGGTTGTCCGGCCCGTTTCTGCCGGTCAGGCCGCTCTGTGCCTGGTACAGGAAGGCTGAGGAGGTTTCCAGCAGCTGGAAAGGCTGAGAAGAACCCAGTTTGTCCGGGTAAGTCAGCAGCTGCGCCTGTTCCACATCGCCACCGCGGGTATTGATGTTCAAAGACAGGACATCAGTCTTAACGGTGATGGTTTTGCCCTGACCGCTGGCAGGCACACCCTGATTAGCGGCATCACCGGCTACTGTCGTGTTTTGCGTGGTCTGAGTTTGCTGAGGCTGCGGAGCGTGGTCCGTCTGCCAGGCTTGCCAGATCATGAAAGACACGAACAGAAAAGCGATGAGAAAAAGATTGCGTTGCGAATCCATCGTTAATGTTCTCTGTTATCGTCGGTTTTTGGCGGCACCGGATCGTCACCACCCGGGTTTAAAGGGTGGCATTTTAATACGCGTTTGAGCGTCAACCAACTGCCTTTTATCACTCCAAACCTGCGCAATGCCTCAACTCCATATTGCGAGCAGGTTGGGGTAAACCGGCAGTGAGGTCCCAGAAGCGGGCTAATGACGCGTTGATAAACGCGAATCAGCGCAATCAGGAGCCGCGAGCCAGGCGACAGTGACGACGCCATAATTTCTCCAACGCTTCCATTAGCGCACGGTTATCGAGGTCGGCTACCCCTTTCTTGGCCACGACCACAAAATCCATTGCGGGGAGTTCGTGTTGGCGCAGGCGAAAGCTTTCGCGGGTCAATCGCTTGATCCGGTTACGCTCATGCGCACGCTTAACATTTTTTTTCGCGACGGTAAGACCGATACGGGGATGCCCCAGCGAATTAAGGCGGCCGAGGATGGTGATTTGCGGCGTGCCAGCCCGTTGTGGCTGCTGGAAGACGAAAGTGAAATGAGTGGGAGTTAGCAAACGTAACTCCCTGGGAAATGCGAGCTTAACCACTTATGGGTTAGCTTTTATTACTTAGAAACGGTCAGACGAGAGCGGCCTTTAGCACGACGACGTGCCAGAACCTGACGACCATTTTTAGTAGCCATACGAGCACGGAAGCCGTGAGAACGGTTGCGCTTCAGTACGGACGGTTGAAAAGTGCGTTTCATGGCGATTTCTACCTAAACTTGAAAAATTTCACGTGGTGACGCGTCGTACCCGGTTCAGTAAAACGACCGACGCCTCAGTGTATCTTTAATAAAGAGGCGGGATTGTAATAATTGTACAGTCCGGAGTCAATTTACTTCGCTTGCTGCGCGCGCCTGGCTGCCCGAATCGACCTGCAAATCCTGTCGAAATCGACAAGGCGCATCACGCCGGGACGGGAATTATACGGCGTCCGCGCTAAAGCGCAAGGATCGCTCAGGATCTTCTGGCGATCGTTTGCACCGCCGTTGCGATAATAACGTGACGGACGCTGAATATTTGCATCAAAACGACCGATCCTGAGTGCCTTTCGTCCAGCCTGGCGTAAACTTAGCCTCGTTCAATGCCTGTGGATAAAATGGATCAAAACTGTGTAGAAAGTGAAGATCTCTGTCTCGCTTTGCGCTATGATCCGCCCTTCCGCTAACGATCCACTCTGCGATCGGGATCGGAGCAACCGCGGACAGCGGTTCGTATGTCTGTCACTGGCATGCGTCAACAATGATGATTGATCTGTTTCAGCGCCTATTTTCTTATCGATTTTGTTCGAGTGGAGTCCGCCGTGTCACTTTCGCTTTGGCAACAGTGTCTTGCCCGTTTGCAGGATGAACTACCTGCCACTGAATTCAGCATGTGGATACGTCCGCTACAGGCTGAACTGAACGACAATACGCTGGCCTTATATGCCCCGAATCGGTTCGTGCTCGACTGGGTAAGAGATAAATATCTCAATAATATCAATGGCCTGCTTAACGATTTTTGCGGCGCGGATGCTCCACAGCTGCGTTTTGAAGTCGGCAGCAAGCCGGTGGTGCAGTCGATTCCGCAGCCGGCCGTGACCAGCAACGCCAGCTTCGCCGCGCCGGTCGCCGCCAGCGTGGCGCCGGTGCAGCCTGCGGCGCGTCCCAGCTGGGATAGCGTGCCCGCGCCGGCCGAGCGCTCCTGGCGATCCAACGTCAACGCCAAACATAACTTTGATAACTTCGTCGAGGGTAAATCCAACCAGCTGGCGCGCGCGGCGGCGCGACAGGTGGCGGACAATCCCGGCGGCGCCTATAACCCGCTGTTCCTTTATGGCGGCACCGGCCTCGGCAAAACGCACCTGCTGCACGCGGTGGGCAACGGCATCATCGCCCGCAAGCCCAATGCGAAAGTGGTCTATATGCACTCCGAGCGCTTTGTGCAGGATATGGTGAAGGCGCTGCAAAACAACGCCATTGAAGAATTTAAGCGCTACTACCGTTCGGTCGACGCGCTGCTGATCGATGATATTCAGTTCTTCGCCAATAAAGAGCGCTCGCAGGAAGAGTTTTTTCACACCTTCAATGCGCTGCTGGAAGGCAATCAGCAAATTATCCTGACCTCCGACCGTTATCCGAAAGAGATCAACGGTGTGGAAGATCGCCTGAAATCCCGCTTCGGCTGGGGGCTGACGGTGGCCATCGAGCCGCCTGAGCTGGAAACTCGCGTCGCGATTTTGATGAAAAAAGCGGACGAGAACGACATCCGTCTGCCCGGCGAAGTGGCCTTCTTTATCGCCAAGCGCCTGCGTTCCAACGTGCGCGAACTGGAAGGGGCGCTGAACCGCGTTATCGCCAACGCCAACTTTACCGGCCGCGCCATTACTATCGATTTCGTGCGCGAGGCGCTGCGCGATCTGCTGGCGCTGCAGGAAAAGCTGGTGACCATCGACAATATTCAGAAGACGGTGGCGGAGTATTACAAGATCAAGGTGGCTGACCTGCTCTCTAAACGCCGTTCGCGCTCCGTGGCGCGCCCGCGCCAGATGGCGATGGCGATGGCGAAAGAGCTGACCAACCACAGCCTGCCGGAGATCGGTGACGCTTTCGGGGGTCGCGACCACACTACCGTGCTGCATGCCTGCCGTAAAATCGAGCAGCTACGCGAAGAAAGTCACGACATTAAAGAAGATTTTTCAAATTTAATCAGAACATTATCTTCCTGACGCTATGAAATTTATTGTAGAACGCGAGCAATTACTTAAACCGCTGCAGCAGGTGAGCGGTCCGTTAGGCGGTCGTCCGACGCTGCCGATTCTGGGCAACCTGTTAATGCAAGTGAATGACGGCAGCCTGTCGCTGACCGGCACCGATCTGGAGATGGAGATGGTGGCGCGCGTCGCGCTGACGCAGCCGCATGAGCCAGGCGCCACTACCGTGCCGGCGCGTAAGTTCCTTGATATCTGCCGTGGTCTGCCGGAAGGCGCCGAGATCAGCGTGGTGCTGGAAGGCGACAGAATGCTGGTGCGCTCCGGCCGCAGCCGCTTTTCGCTCTCCACCCTGCCCGCCAGCGACTTCCCGAATCTGGACGACTGGCAGAGCGAGGTAGAGTTTACTCTGCCGCAGGCGACGCTAAAGCGCCTGATTGAGGCGACGCAGTTCTCAATGGCGCATCAGGATGTGCGTTATTACCTCAACGGCATGCTGTTTGAAACCGAAGGTGAAGAGTTGCGCACCGTCGCGACCGACGGACACCGCCTGGCGGTCTGTTCGATGCCGGTCGGCCAGTCGCTGCCGAACCATTCGGTGATCGTGCCGCGTAAAGGCGTCACCGAGCTGGTGCGTATGCTGGACGGCGGCGACACGCCGTTGCAAATTCAGATTGGCGGCAGCAACATTCGCGCGCACGTCGGCGACTTTATCTTCACCTCCAAGCTGGTGGATGGTCGTTTTCCAGACTACCGTCGCGTGCTGCCGAAAAACCCGGACAAAACGCTGGAGGCGGGATGCGATCTGCTGAAGCAGGCGTTCGCCCGCGCCGCGATTCTGTCGAATGAGAAATTCCGCGGCGTTCGACTCTATATCAGCCAAAACCAGCTGCGTATTACGGCGAACAACCCGGAACAGGAAGAAGCGGAAGAGATCCTCGACGTCACCTATGGCGGCAGCGATCTGGAGATCGGCTTTAACGTCAGTTACGTGCTGGATGTGCTGAACGCGCTGAAGTGCGAAAATGTGCGTCTGCTGCTGACCGACTCGGTATCCAGCGTACAGATTGAAGATGAGGCGAGTCAAAGCGCCGCGTATGTCGTGATGCCGATGCGTCTTTGACGGGTAACGCAGGCGTTGTCAGCGCGGCTGCGCGGGTGACGTCTGGCGACTCATCTGCGAGCTGGAGAGCCGCTGACACGTCGTTCTCCAGTGCGCAGGCGCGGCTTGTAAAATGCCCGAACGCCCCCATATTGTTATGACCAGTAAGCATTTACTCATGTTTGGCTCGTCTCCCGGCCTGAGAAACGCCTGCCGCAGAATAACGGCGCCTGCTGTCACGCCATCTCTTTGGATTATTTCATGGCTTTAACCCGCCTGCTGATACAAGACTTCCGTAATATCGAACAAGCCGATCTGGCGCTGGCGCCGGGCTTTAACTTTCTGATCGGCGCTAACGGCAGCGGAAAAACCAGCGTGCTGGAAGCGATATACACCCTGGGCCACGGGCGCGCTTTTCGCAGTCTGCAAGCGGGGCGCATTATCCGCCACGAACAGGAGGCGTTTATCCTGCATGGCCGCATTGACGGCGCGGAGCGCGAAACCACGGTCGGCCTGACAAAAAATCGCGCCGGCGACAGCAAGGTGCGCATTGACGGCAGCGACGGGCATAAAGTGGCGGAGCTGGCGCAGCTGCTGCCGATGCAGCTGATTACGCCGGAAGGCTTTACGCTGCTGAACGGCGGCCCGAAATTTCGCCGCGCCTACGTCGACTGGGGCTGCTTTCACAATACGCCTGGCTTTTTTCTGGCGTGGAGCAACCTGAAAAGGCTGCTGAAGCAGCGCAACGCGGCGCTGCGGCAGGTGACGCGTTACCAGCAAATCGAACCCTGGGATCGCGAACTGGCACCGCTGGCTGAGCAGATCAGCCAATGGCGCGCCGAATACAGCGCGGCGATCGCGGCGGATATTACCGCCACCTGCGCGCAGTTTTTACCTGAGTTCGGGCTGGATTTTTCCTTCCAGCGCGGCTGGGACAAAGAGAGTGACTACGCCGAACTGCTGCAAAGACAGTTTGAGCGCGACCGGGCGCTGACCTATACCGCCAGCGGTCCCCACAAGGCGGATTTTCGTATTCGCGCCGACGGGACGCCGGTTGAAGATTTACTGTCTCGCGGACAGCTGAAATTACTGATGTGCGCGCTGCGTCTGGCGCAGGGCGAGTTTCTGACTCGCCAGAGCGGACGCCGCTGCCTCTATCTGATCGATGATTTTGCCTCTGAGCTGGACGAAAGCCGACGCCGCCTGCTGGCGGACCGGCTGAAAGCCACGCGCGCCCAGGTTTTCGTTAGCGCTATCGGCGCCGATCACGTCATCGATATGACTGACGAAAAGGGCAAGATGTTCCGCGTAGAACAGGGTAAAATAGCGGTTCAACCTGAAGATTAAATGAGCGAGAAACGTTGATGTCGAATTCTTATGACTCCTCAAGTATCAAAGTCCTGAAAGGGCTTGATGCGGTACGCAAACGCCCGGGAATGTATATCGGCGATACGGATGACGGCACCGGTCTGCATCACATGGTATTCGAGGTCGTGGACAACGCCATCGACGAAGCGCTCGCAGGCCACTGTAAAGAGATTGTCGTGACTATCCATGCGGATAACTCCGTATCGGTGCAGGATGACGGCCGCGGCATTCCTACCGGGATTCACCCGGAAGAGGGCGTGTCGGCGGCGGAAGTGATCATGACCGTGCTGCACGCCGGCGGTAAGTTCGACGACAACTCCTATAAAGTTTCCGGCGGCCTGCACGGTGTGGGCGTTTCTGTAGTTAACGCGCTGTCTGAAAAGCTGGAGCTGACTATTCGCCGCGAAGGCAAAGTGCACCAGCAGACCTATGTTCACGGCGTGCCGCAGGCGCCGCTGGCGGTCACCGGCGAAACCGATCTGACCGGTACCCGCGTGCGCTTCTGGCCAAGCCATCAGACCTTTACCAACGTCACCGATTTCGAATATGAAATTCTGGCGAAGCGTCTGCGCGAGCTGTCGTTCCTGAACTCCGGCGTCTCTATCCGCCTGGAAGACAAACGTACTGACAAGAGCGACCACTATCACTACGAAGGCGGCATCAAAGCTTTCGTTGAATACCTGAACAAAAACAAAAACCCGATCCATCCGAACGTCTTCTACTTCTCTACTGAGAAAGACGGCATCGGCGTGGAAGTGGCATTGCAGTGGAACGACGGTTTCCAGGAAAACATCTACTGCTTCACCAACAACATTCCGCAGCGCGACGGCGGCACGCACCTGGCTGGCTTCCGCGCCGCCATGACGCGTACCCTGAACGCCTATATGGATAAAGAAGGCTACAGCAAAAAAGCGAAGGTCAGCGCTACCGGCGACGACGCGCGCGAAGGGCTGATCGCTGTCGTTTCCGTGAAGGTGCCGGACCCGAAATTCTCCTCGCAGACCAAAGACAAACTGGTTTCTTCCGAGGTGAAATCGGCGGTTGAATCGCAGATGAACGAACTGCTGGCGGAATACCTGCTGGAAAACCCGTCCGATGCGAAAATCGTGGTCGGCAAAATTATTGATGCGGCGCGCGCGCGCGAAGCAGCCCGTCGCGCCCGTGAAATGACCCGTCGTAAAGGCGCGCTGGATCTGGCGGGCCTGCCGGGCAAACTGGCCGACTGTCAGGAGCGCGATCCGGCGCTGTCGGAAATCTACCTGGTGGAGGGTGACTCCGCAGGCGGTTCCGCCAAGCAGGGCCGTAACCGTAAGAACCAGGCGATTCTGCCGCTAAAAGGTAAAATCCTGAACGTGGAGAAGGCGCGCTTCGACAAGATGCTGGCGTCACAGGAAGTCGCTACGCTGATCACCGCGCTGGGCTGCGGCATTGGCCGCGACGAGTACAACCCGGACAAGCTGCGCTATCACAGCATCATTATCATGACCGATGCGGACGTCGACGGCTCGCACATTCGTACGCTGCTGTTGACCTTCTTCTATCGTCAGATGCCAGAAATCATTGAGCGCGGCCACGTCTATATCGCGCAGCCGCCGCTCTACAAGGTGAAAAAAGGCAAGCAGGAGCAGTACATCAAGGATGATGAGGCGATGGATCAGTATCAGATCGCCATTGCGCTGGACGGCGCGACGCTACACACCAACGCCAGCGCGCCGGCGCTCGGCGGCGAACAGCTGGAAAACCTGGTCTCCGACTACAACAGCACGCAGCGCATGATCAAGCGTATGGAGCGCCGCTTCCCGCTCGCGCTGCTTAACGCGCTGGTTTACCATCCGACGCTGGAAAGCCTGGACAACCAGCAGACGGTGACGACCTGGATCGAGACGCTGGTTACGCTGCTGAACGAAAGAGAAACGCACGGCAGTACCTATGTCGCCAGCGTGCGTGAAAACCGCGAGCTGAACATCTTCGAACCGGTGCTGCGCGTGCGCACGCACGGCGTGGATACCGATTATCCGCTGGACAGCGAGTTTATCCAGGGCCCGGAATACCGCAAAATCTGCGCGCTGGGTGGAAAACTGCGCGGCCTGCTGGAAGAAGACGCCTACATCGAACGCGGCGAGCGCCGTCAGCCGGTCGCCAGCTTCGAGCAGGCGCTGGAGTGGCTGGTGAAAGAGTCGCGTCGCGGCCTGGCAGTACAGCGCTATAAAGGTCTGGGTGAGATGAACCCGGAACAGCTGTGGGAAACCACTATGGACCCGGACAGCCGTCGCATGCTGCGTGTTACGATTAAAGATGCGATCGCCGCCGATCAGCTGTTTACCACGCTGATGGGCGATGCGGTTGAACCGCGCCGCGCCTTTATCGAAGAGAACGCCCTGAAAGCGGCGAATATCGATATTTAACCGAAGTATCTATGCCGTGCGTCTGCGCGGCATTTTTTTTATCCAGCCGTTGGCTGTAACAGGACGTTAGAAGCGTAATTAAGGAGCATTAAATGGGATTGTTTGATCAGGTTGCCGGTATGTTATTGAACGGCGATGCGGCTAAATATCAGGCTATTTTAAGCTGGGTTAACCAGCAGGGCGGCGTCCAGGCGCTGCTGGAAAAATTTCGCCAGGGCGGCTTTGGCGAAATCGTGATGACATGGCTGAGCAGCGCGGAGGCGAACAAATTCCTCAGCGCCGAGCAGGTGCTTGCCGTCCTCGGCAGCCCGGCGCTGGCTCAGCTTGGCGCAAAATTAGGCATTGATACCCAGGCGGCCTCTTCGCTGTTGGCGCAATATTTGCCGAATATCATCGATGCGCTTTCGCCTAAAGGCGAAGTACATGAATCAGCCGACAACGATTTACTGGCCGCAGGGATGGACCTGCTGAAAGGCAAACTGTTCAGTTAATCTGCGTGTTTTTACACCGTTTCATCATGCTGCGGCGTGTTGAAACGGTGCTTCCATTCTTCCCGCTTGCCGTATCGTGAGTACGGTTTCCCTGGGGATCGCGCCAGGATGAAAGCGCATTCTGTCATCCTGAAGACGCTTAAGCCCATTATTTATTACTTTCGCTATGGATGGCTCGCCGTTGCTGCCGGACCCTACTATTCACCTGCGATTGTCAGGCGTAGATGCGATCGTTCTTAAGCCGACCATTTTCTCTCTTCGTTAGCTCAGAGGAGGCGTTTGCTCTTCTGATTTCCTGCGTTATCAGGCACAACAACGATCGTTCCATGAATCACGGTAGATAAAGTTTCCTTCGGTATACGTTCAGTTGATCGCCTCATAACGCAATTCAAGCGTTTCAAAGTGAGTGCTACTCATGCCGTTTGGCGCCAGATAAGGCGAAACAGTCGTGGGAAATAAGCGAGATCGCCTGCAAATTCTGCGAAGGCTGCCAGCATATTCATCATTTTTCTCATCGGAGCCGCCGTATTTCAGTTGTTAATGTTGCCGATGGTGGCACCGGCACCAGCCCAGGATTCACCTCTGTCGTAACATCAGCCTCCTTCCCATTTCTCCCTTCCATGCAGAAACAAGCTGGTCACCGTGAGCGAGATCGCGCTAGCATTAAAGCAAATCGAAAACTGATGAGGACGTTATGGCGATAAAATTGATTGCGATTGATATGGACGGCACGCTGCTTAACCCACAGCACCAGATTTCGCCGCGCGTAAAAGAGGCCATCGGCCTGGCGCGCGATCAGGGCGTGCATATCGTGCTGACCACCGGACGTCCTTATATCGGTGTAGAACGCTATCTGATGGAGCTGGATTTACAACAGGAAGGCCAGTACTGCATCACCAATAACGGCGCGCTGGTGCAGCGTGCGATCAACGGCGACTGCGTCGCGGAAACCACGCTCTCCTTTGACGACTATCTGAAGTTTGAACAGCTCTCACGCGAACTGGGCGTTCATTTCCAGGCGCTGGATAAATCGTCGCTTTATACGGCGAATAAAGACATCAGCGAATACACCATCCACGAAGCGTATCTGACCGGCATTCCGGTGCGTTACCGCGCGGTTGAGGAGATGGATCGCTCGCTGACTTTCCCGAAAGTGATGATGATCGACAAGCCTCAGCTGCTGGATGCGGCTATCGCCCGCCTGCCGCAGGAGGCGCAGCAGAATTACACCATCCTGAAAAGCGCCCCTTACTACCTGGAAATTCTTAATAAAAAGGTCAATAAAGGCACCGGCGTACATGCGCTGGCGCAGCAGCTGCATCTGACGCAGGATGAAATCATGGCCATCGGCGACCAGGAAAACGATCTGGCGATGATAGAATATGCCGGCACCGGCGTAGCGATGGGCAACGCCATCGACTCGGTAATCGCCGTCAGCCAGTTTGTGACTAAAACCAACGCGGAAGATGGCGTGGCGCACGCTATCGAAAAATTTGTGTTGTAAACCATGAGCGAAAAGCAGCTTACCTTTGCCCCGCGCAACCATCAGTTGACCAACATCAACGTCTGGACCGCCGACAGTCAGTGGCTGGTGTATGACGTGCGTCCTTCCGGCGCCTCCTTTACCGGCCTGACCGTAGAGCGCGTCAACGTCGAGAGCGGCGCGACGGAGATCCTTTATCAGGCGCGCAATGGCGCGCACGTCGGCGTGGTGACCGCCAGCCCCGATATGCCGCCGCGCTATGTCTGCATTCATGGACCGGAACATCCTGATGCCAGTTGGCGCTATGACTTTCATCATCGTCGCGGCGTCATAATTCAGAACGGCGCGGCGGAGAACCTCGACGCCTGCGATATCACGCCGCCTTTTACGCCGGGCGCGCTGCGCGGCGGCTCGCACGTCCATGTCTTCAGCCCGGACGGCAGCCGCCTCAGCTTTACCTATAACGATCATGTGATGCACGAGTGGGACACGCGGGAGGATTTACGTAACGTTGGCGTCGCCGTTCCGCTGCATGCTGTCTGCCCGGCGAAGCAGCATCCGCGGGAATATGACGGCAGCCATTTCTGCGTACTGGTGAGCAAAACCACCGCGTCGCCGCAGCCCGGCAGCAATGAAATCAGCCGCGCTTATGAGGAGGGCTGGATTGGCGCGCAGGGCTACCGTCGCCCGGACGGCAGCCGCCAGCGCTGGGCGCTGGCGTTTATCGGCGATACGCGGGCGGAGAACGGCGATGTCGTGCCGGAGGTGTTTGTGGCCGATCTGCCGGAAAAGCTGAGCGACTATGCGCAGCCGGGCGACGCGCCATTGGAAGGGACGGAAACCCAACTGCCTGCACCGCCGCGCGACGTAACGCAGCGTCGACTGACCTTTACCCATCAGCGCCGCTATCCCGGCCTTGCGACGCAGCCGCGCCACTGGCTGCGCAG
This sequence comes from Mixta sp., assembly GCF_024610815.1. Taxonomy (NCBI): domain Bacteria; kingdom Pseudomonadati; phylum Pseudomonadota; class Gammaproteobacteria; order Enterobacterales; family Erwiniaceae; genus Mixta; species Mixta sp. The sequence continues at coordinate 25,499 of NZ_JANION010000096.1, read as the reverse complement.
CAACGCGGACGGCAGCGAAATCGCCTTTCTGATGCGTGACGAGGCGGGCGTGGTGCAGCTGTGGAGCATTTCGCCCTGCGGCGGCGAACCGCGTCAGATTACCCGGAGCGCGCACGATATTCAGTCGGCGTTTAGTTGGCATCCGGCGGGCGGGCAACTGGCGTTTATCTGCGACAACAGCGTGATGCTGTGCGACAGCCAGAGCGGTGAAATGCGCCGACTGACGCCGCGCAACGCCATGCCACCGTCAGGCGACGCGGTAGTATTCTCGCCCGATGGCCGTCAGATCGCCTTTATGCAGGATGTTGACGGCTATCGGCAGATATTTACGGTTGCGGTGAGTTAATCGCCAGCGGCGCGGCCTGCGCCAGGTTTTCCTGGGTTTTCGCCAGCCGCTCTGCTTCAATTACGCGCGCCCGCGGCGAATCGATAGCCTGGCAGTCGTCGGCGCGCATATAGTCCCAGGGAAGCAGGACGGTATCCAGCACGGCAGAGAAAGGAAGGTCGATCAGGGCCAGCGGCTTCATCACCCAGCTGCTCTTATCGTCGGTAAGCACTTCGGCGCTGGCGCGGGTGCCGGGATAGTAACCCTGGCTGGCGCCGGTATGTGACATCATGCTGGAACAGCCAGAAGTAGTGATTAATGCGCTACAGGCCAGAAGCCCCGCCAAACGGTATTTTTGTATTAATTTCATCTGTTTCATCCCTTCAGTCATGGCTGAACGCCTGGCTGAGTGTCTTCGTCCGCGGCGGGGAAAAGGTCCCGGTCACTCTGTGGTGACTCGCGCCTTATGCATGACGATATCTTCCCCTGAGTGTATGACATTCTCTGTGCTTTGCTTAAAAAAATTGCAAATGGCTACTTGAAAGAATGGCAGCTACCCCCATTTTCTTATCACGGTCAGCGCGGCATTCGCCGAATGGGTTCGCCAGCGTGACCGGACAGCCTGTCCGTGACGGAAGGCTGCGATTAACCTACTCGCTGAAATTCAGGAGCTTTGTATTATGCGTAACTTCGACCTTTCTCCGCTCTATCGTTCCGCTATCGGTTTCGATCGTCTGTTTAACCTGCTGGAATCCAACCAGAACCAAAGCAATGGCGGCTACCCTCCGTACAACGTTGAGCTGGTGGCTGAAAACCACTATCGCATCACCATTGCCGTGGCAGGCTTCGCGCAGAATGAGCTGGATATTACCGCTCACGACAACATGCTGATCGTGCGCGGCGCTCATCCTGAAGAGCAGACAGAGCGTAAATACCTGTATCAGGGCATTGCCGAACGCAATTTCGAACGTAAATTCCAGCTGGCTGACCATATCGTGGTCCGCGACGCCCGTCTGGAAAACGGCCTGCTGTACATCGATCTGGAACGTATCGTGCCGGAAGAGATGAAACCGCGCCGCATCGAAATTCTCAGCTAATCTTTAGCCCGTTCATCAGCACCCTGACGCCGCGGAAACGCGGCGTTGTTATATCTTCATCCGGCTACGTCGTTATTCCTGCTGAACGCGGATAGCGCGCAGCGGTTTCAAGCGCCCGCCGAAGACATTCATCACCAACCCAACTACGACAACGGCCGCGCCGATAAGTTGTTGCGTGGAAAGCGTTTCGTCCAATAACAGCGCCGCGCTCAACAAACCTACCACCGGCACCAGCAGCGAGAGCGGCGCCACGCGCCAGGTTTCATAGCGGCCCAGCAGCGAACCCCAGATGCCGTAACCTACTACCGTGGCGATAAACGCCAGGTAAATCAGCGCCAGTATCGTGGTTAACTGAATATGCATCAGGCTCTCAGCGATGGCTTCGCGCCCTTCAAACAGCCAGGAGCAGGCGAAAAAGGGCCCGATGGGTACCAGCGCGCTCCAGACCACCAGCGACATAATCGGTACGCTTCCGCTACGCATAATGACTCTGTTGGTGATATTGCCCATGCCCCAGCAGAGCGCGGCGGCCAGCGTCATCAGCATGGTGGTCAGCGTCACGCCGCCCACGGCGGACGCGTTCTGTCCTGCCGTCGCCAGCAACACCATGCCGCCAGTGGCGATGGCGATGCCGGCGATGTGGTACCACCGCAGCTTTTCCGCCAGCAGCAGCGCGCCAAGCAACAGCGTGAAGAAAGCCTGCGCCTGCAATACCAGCGACGCCAGCCCGGCAGGCATGCCAAGATTGATGGCTAAAAACAGAAAGGCGAACTGACCAAAGCTGATAGTGAGCCCGTACAGCAGCAGCAGGCGCAGCGGAATACGCGGCGGACGCACGAAAAAGATCGCGGGCAGCGCCACCAGGGTAAAACGCAGCCCGGCCAGCAGAAACGGCGGCATCCCGTGCAACCCTACTTTAATCACGACGAAATTCACGCCCCACGCCACCACCACGCAGAGCGCCAGCAACAGATCTTTGATAGCCATGTTTTCTCCTGCCTGTCAGATGAAAAACGGCGGCATCGCTTTCAGCTCAGCGGGAAACGGTCAGTCAGAGCCGGGAACGAATGCTTAGCGCCGAAAAAAGAAATGAGAAAAGCGTTAACGAAAAATCACCTTTTCATTAACTTACTCATAAATGTCGCTGTTTGATATATACAGATCGTAATGATATGGAGGGAGACAAATGCGCGGCGACAGCCGAAAACGCCGTGACGGGAAAAGCGCGCGGGAGAAAGCGCCGCTGACGCCCAGCGCATTTCGCAGGCTGGGCTTTTTATAGGTTGGTCTTTTACCCCGGCCAAAACCGTGCCGAAGACAACAGGGCGGCAGCCATTTTTTGCGATCTGCCGCCGCGTTGGTTAGCGCGCAACTTCGCTCCAGGCGCGCTCAATCTCTTCCGCCAGAATTTTTACGCCTTTCTCAATCGTCGCGTTATCCGGCACGTAATTCATACGCATGCACTGATGGGTATGCGGCCAGCTCTGCGCCAGGCCGGGGAAGAAGAAGTGGCCCGGCACCATCAACACGCCGCGCTGTTTCAGTCGCTGATAGAGCAGTTCGGTCGTGATCGGCAGATCCTGAAACCAGAGCCAGAGGAAAATAGCGCCTTCCGGTTTGTGGATCAGGCAGCGCTCTTCCGGCAGATAGCGGCGCAGAATGGCGATGGTTTCCTGCACGCGCTGCTGATAGAAGGGCTTGATCACCGTTTCCGACAGGCGCAGCAGGTCGCCGCGCTGGATCATCTCTACCGCGATCGCCGGGCCGACGCTGCCTGGCGCCAGGCTGATAATGCCGTTCATATTGCTGATGGCGTCGATCACCTTTTCATCAGCGAGAATAATGCCGCAGCGCGCGCCGGGCAGCCCAAGCTTCGACAGGCTCATGCAGAGAATAATGTTCGGGTTCCACAGTGGTCGCGCTTCGGTAAAGATAATGCCGGGGAAAGGCAAGCCGTAAGCGTTATCGATCAGCAGCGGAATATCGTGCTGCTGCGCCAGCATATCCAGGTGCAGCAGCTCTTCATCGGTAATGACGTTGCCGGTAGGGTTCGTCGGGCGCGATACGCAAATCAGGCCGGTGTCGTCGGTGATCTGCAAATGGTCAAAATCGACATGATATTTAAACTGTCCTTCCGGCAGCAGCTCAATATTAGGGCGGGCGGAGACAAACAGATCTTCATCCAGTCCGGCGTCCGCATAGCCGAGATATTCCGGCGCCAATGGAAACAGCACGCGCTTTTTAGTGCCGTCGGCACGGCGACCGGCATAGAGATTAAACAGATAGAAAAAGGCGCTCTGGCTGCCGTTGGTCAGGGCAATATTTTTTGCTGAAATCTGCCAGCCCAGCTCTTTTTGCAGCAGCGCAGCCAGCGCTTCAAGCAGCACCGCCTTACCGCGCGGGCCGTCATAGTTGCACAGCGCGTCGGTCAGCTTTCCTTCCTGCTGCATATGCATCAGCAGTTGATGAAAATAGTCGTTCATGGCCGGAATTTGCGCTGGATTGCCGCCGCCCAGCATTACCGCGCCGGGAGTGCGCAGCCCTTCGCCCATATCTTCCATTAAACGGGCAATACCGGTATGGCGGGTAAATTTGTCACCAAAGAGAGAAAAGCTCATAGCTGTAAATCAAATGTAATTGGCAGGTGTGGGACACCTTACCGCCAGCGATGCCATGATGCAAACAGCGCCTGCCTGACGCCTCGCCTGCGGCAAAGGCTGTGAAAAAGCGAAACCTGAGATACCAGGCAGGCGGAGCGGCTGATTATCGCCGCGTTGTTAAGGACGGCTTCTGGCCGATGCAGCGAGGCGCGATGCGCGATGCGCGCCAGATTCAGGCTGAAACGTATCAAGCTGCATCAAATAGCGATCACAAATTTTTGCTGAAAAATGTAATAAGTCCGATAGAAATGAGTTAACAATCTCGTTTCTTTACTGAAACATCCGCTAAAAATCTCCAGGTGACTGCCATCACGGTTTTTCAGCAGGCGCATTTGTAACCTGCTGGCTGTTTTGCTAAATCAATTCAGCTAAAGGATCACAAAATGAACAACTCTCTGGTGGCGATGACGGTAGCGATGATGTTTTCCACGCCGGCGCTGGCGCAGTCGTGGTTGCTGACGGATGCTGAAAGCGGCATGGAGGAAGGCAACTGGAGCATCAGCAGCCAACAGCTGAAGCTGGACGGTCAGCCTTTCAGCATTGAGCAAAAAGTTCTGCACGGTGGCAAGCAGGAAGGGTCGAAAGTGATTACCCTGCGCAGCGAAAACGGCCTGACGATCGCGCTTAGCCCCAGCCGCGGCATGGATCTGCTGCATGTTAACGGACACGGCGTGCGCATGGGCTGGGATTCACCAGTGGATGAGGTGGTCAATCCGGCCTATATCCGTCTGGAAAGCCGTAACGGGCTGGGCTGGCTGGACGGCTTTAACGAGATGATGGTGCGTTGCGGCTTTGAGTGGACTGGTCATCCGGTCACCAAAGACGGCGTGCTCTACACGCTGCACGGCAAAGCGGGCAATACCCCGGCGTCGCGCGTGGAGGTGATAGTTAATGAGCAGGCCCCGCATGAAATTCGCATTCGCGGCCTGCTGAAAGAGCATACTTTTAAAAAGGCGAAGCTCAGCACCTGGACCGAACTGCGTTACGTCCCAGGCAGCGACAGCTTCACCATTCATGATGAGCTGACCAACCAGAGCGACTACCCGCAAGATTACCAGATTATCTATCACAGCAACTTTGGCACGCCGATTCTGGAGAAAGACGCTCGCTTTATCGCGCCGGTAAAAAGTGTTTCGCCCTTTAACGACTATGCGAAAAATGGCTTAAAAACCTGGAATATCTACGGCGCGCCGACCAAAGGCTTTGACGAGATGGTATTTAACCTGACGCCGCTGGCGGATAACGAAGGCAAGACGGTCGCGGCGGTGATCAACAGCAAGGGAGACAAGGGCGCGGCAATTGAATTCGACACTCGTCAGCTGCCGCTGTTGACCTTATGGAAGAATACCGACACCCTGAATCAGGGCTACGTTACCGGCATTGAACCGGGCACTAACTACGCCTATCCGGTTACCATCGAGAAAGAGCAGGGAAGGGTAAAACAGCTGCAACCGGGGCAAAGCCAGGCTTTCACGCTGACCTACACGCTGTTAAAAGATGCGCAGGCAGTACAAAAAGTAGAGCAACGGGTTAAAACGCTACAGGGCGACAACGCGCCACAGCTGGATGAAAAACCGATCGCGGTGGAGTAAGGCGAGCGGTTGCGGCCGACGCAATATGGCGGCCGCAAACCACGCGCTCTGCTGAGCGGTTGCGGTCGCATTGACATCGCAGCCGCAAACCACGCGCTCTGCCGAACGGTTGCGGTCGCATTAACATCGCGGCCGCAAACCACGCGCCGCGTTGCCATGATCGCCGCATAGCGATTTAACGCAGCACCTGCGGATTGACGCAGTTCTTCTCTACCTTGCCCGCCAGCGCCGCGATCAGATTATCTACGGCGTCGCGCGCCATGCCGTAACGCGTTTCATGGGTCGCGGAACCAATATGCGGCAACGCCACCACGTTCGGCAGCGTCAACAGTTCGGAATCAACCGGCAGCGGCTCCTGTTCAAACACATCCAGGCCTGCGGCGTGAATGGTTTTATCTTTCAGCGCGGCGATCAGCGCCTGCTCATCCACGACCGGCCCGCGGCCCGCGTTAATCAGAATGGCGCTCGGCTTCATTTTCGCCAGCTGCTCACGACCGATCATATGGTGAGTCTGTTCCGTCAGCGGCAGGCTGATGCAGAGAAAATCGGACTCGCGCAGCAGGGTATCGAGATCGCAATACTGCGCGTTAAAACGCGACTCCGCTTCCTCATGATGCTTGCGCGCATTGTATAAAATCGGCATGCCGAAGCCGTGATGCGCACGCTGTGCCAGCGCCAGACCGATGCGGCCCATGCCGAGAATGCCCATTTTTTTGTGATGCACATCGATGCCGAACCAGTCGGGACCAATGCTGCGCCGCCATTCGCCCGCCTTTACCCGCTCCGCCACTTCCACCACGCGCCGCGCGCTGGAAAGCACCAGCGCCATCATCGTATCGGCGACGGTTTCGGTCAGGACGGTCGGCGTATGCATCAGCACAATGCCGCGCTGGTTCAGCGCTTCCACATCAAAATTGTCATAGCCGACGGAGATCGTCGAGGCGGCGCGCAGTTTCGGCATTTTCTCCAGCAGCGCTTGATCCACCGTGCTGCTGGAGCCGATCATGCCTTCTGCGCGCGCCAGCGCCTCCGCATGTTCCGCAATGGTTTCCGGCGAGAGGCCGTTAATCGCCGTCACGGTGAAATGCTCATCGAGGCGGGCGCGTAAATCGTCGGGAAGGGATTTGTATAACAGCACTTCAGGCTTCATGTCAGGCTCCATCCGCTTGAGCGGTAAACAGAAAAGATAATTGCCGATCGTCAACGGACGCGATCGGCAATTTGAGGCAGAGTCCGGATGCGCCGGACCTTACGCGCGACTAGTCATGCGTGCCTGGCCGCGCGTTCCGGCGAGGGGGGCTGTTTGTTCTCCGCCGGTTTCACAATCAGAGTAAGCCAGACGGAGACCAGCAGCGCCACGCCCATAAAGATATAGGAAGCGGCCGGGCTGCCGGTGGCTCCGTTAAGGTAGCCCACAATCCACGAGCCGACAAAAGAGCCCAGCGCGCCCATGCTGTTGATCAGCGCCATCGCGCCGCCGGCGACGTTGCGCGGCAGCATTTCAGGAATAATGGCGAAGAAGGGGCCGTAAGGCGCGTACATCGCGGCGCCGGCGATCACCAGCAGGCTGTAGGAGAGCCAGAAATTATTCGAACCCACCAGCCATGAGCCGAGGAACGCCAGCGCGCCGATCAGCAACAGCGGCCAGACAAACAGCTTGCGGTTTTGCATGCGGTCGGAGGCCCAGGAAACCACGATCATCGCCACGGTTGCCGCCAGATATGGCACGGCGGAGAGCCAGCCTGCCTCGACCATTCCCATCTGCGTGCCGTTGCGCAGAATGGAAGGCAGCCACAGCACAAAGCCATACACGCCGATGCTCCAGGCGAAATACTGCATACAGAGGAGAATAACGTTGCGCGACTTAAAGGCTTCGCGGTAGTTGCGCACCGCCTTAATGCCTTCCTGCTCCTTACGCAGCTGCTCTTGCAACGCGGTCTTTTCATCTTCGCTCAGCCAGCGCGCCTGCGCCGGTTTATCCTGCACCAGGAACCACCAAAATACCGCCCAGATCACCGCCGGGATGCCTTCAAAAATAAACATCTCACGCCAGCCGAAAGCGTTGATCAAGTAGCCGGAGACCACCGACATCCACAGCACGGTGACCGGATTGCCCAGGATCAGGAAGGTATTGGCGCGCGAGCGCTCCGATTTGGTAAACCAGTTGCTGATATAGATTAGCATCGCCGGCATTACCGCCGCTTCCACCACGCCGAGGATAAAGCGGATGGCGGCCAGCATCGGAATATTGCTTACCACGCCAGTCAGCGAGGCGCAGACGCCCCACATCACCAGGCAGCAGAACACCAGCTTTTTCACGCTGCGGCGTTCGGCATAGACGGCGCCAGGGATCTGAAAGAAAAAGTAGCCGAGAAAGAACAGGGCGCCCAGCAGCGAGGACATCCCTTTGGTAATGCCTAAATCTTCATTGATGCCTGCGGCGGAGGCGAAGCTGAAATTCGCACGGTCCAGATACGCCAGGCTGTAGGTGATAAAGATAATGGGGATGATATACCACCAACGTTTCGGCGCGATTGTCTGCTTATTCATGAGCTTATCCTCTCTTGGGAGCGCATATACTGATGACGGCGTCACCGATCTGCATCGTTATAAGGGTACGTAAGAGGTTATTGCTTACTCTTCGCCGAGACCGGCGCGCGTCGGCAAGCCTTCGCTGTCGCCGATCACCTGAATCGCCAGCGAGCCGATTTTATTGCCGCGACGGATCGCCTGAGGCAGTGGTTTGCCTTCCAGCAGCGCGCTGATCACGCCAACGGCGAAGCCGTCGCCCGCGCCGACGGTATCGACGACATTTTCCACCCGTACCGCCTCCACCTGGCCCTTGTCGCCGTCAGAGGTTTTGTACCAGGCGCCATCGCCGCCGGTTTTGATAATGACCGCTTTCACCCCTTTATCGAGATAGAAATCGGCGATCGCTTCCGGCTGGCGATGTCCGGTCAGAATCAGGCCCTCTTTTTCACCTGGCAGCACCCAGTCCGCCATGAAAGCGAGCTGGTTAAGCTGTTTCACCATCTCCTGCTCGCTCGGCCACAGCACCGGACGCAGATTAGGATCGAATGAGAACGTTTTGCCCATGGCGCGCATCTCCCGCGCCGTGTGGTTCAGCAGCTCCAGCGAACTGCCGGAAAGCGCTGCCGCTACGCCGCTCAGGTGCAGGTGGCGCGCCGAGCCAAAATAGTCGCGGTCAAAATCAGCTACGGAAAGGTGGCTGGCGGCGGAGCCTTTGCGAAAATACTCCACGACCGGATCGGAGCCGTCTTCCACCTTCGACTTCAGCTGAAAGCCGGTAGGGTAACGCTTATCCGTCAGCACGCGTTGATGATCGACGCCCTCTTTTTCCAGCTGCTGGTGGACGAAGCGGCCAAAAGCGTCATCGCCTACGCGGCTGACCCAGCCCACTTTCAGACCGAGCCGCGCGAGGCCGATAGCGACATTCAGTTCCGCTCCGGCGATGCGTTTGATAAAGGTGTCGACCGCGGCCAGATCGCCGGTTTCGGCGGCGACGAACATCGCCATCGCTTCGCCGATAGTGACCACATCCAACGTACCGTTTTGGTGAGTATGGCTGTTCATGATTTACTCCTCGCGCAGCAGATCGACATAGTGGCGCGTCACGGCAACCAGGTCATCGCCCTGTAGCGGAAATTCAATGCCGCGCGGCGCATCGGCAGGCAGCTGTTTTAACAGCGCGCGCCAGCTGCCGTCGGTTTCGTCGAGCGCAATTGCGCGGAAGCTGTCGCCATGGGGGATAGCGGCTTTTACATGAATATAGCTGACGTGGCGCGCAAGGCGATGCGCAGCGGCAGAGGCGTCATCGCCGGTCCAGATCCAGTTGGCCATATCGAACGTCATATCGGTCTGATCGCACTGCTCGAAAAATGCCGCGATCGCCGCCAGCGTGCCGTATTCGGTCTGATCGTTTTCCACCACCGGCCTGGCTTTGCTGGCCGCCAGCGTTGATGCGAGGCCTGCTTCGGCGCCGGGACGATAGTGGCCCAGCGACAGCTTCAGCAGAGAGGCACCCAGCTGATCCGCTTCCTGCAGATAACGGCCCAGCTGCGGATTCAGTTCTCCCTGCGCGGTAAACAGCGCGTCGGGCACAGAATAGAAGGCGTTCAGCCGGTGTTCAGCAATGGCGGCGGCGAGCTGCGGCAGCTGTTGCAGCTCTGACTCGGTAAACAGCTCGCGACGAATTTCCACGCCGTCAGCGCCTGCTTCAGCAATAATCGGCAGCAGCGCGCGCTGGCCGCCCAGCTCTGCGACTTTTTGATGCCCGTAAGCCGCGGACACCACTACGATTTCTCTTTTCACTCTTCCTCCGGGAGCGGTCACAGATAGAACCGCGATAAAGAAAAGCTAAATGGAACCGGTTCCAAAGCAAAGGAGGGAAGTATGAAATTATGATCGCGCTCACGATGTACTTATTTGACGCCAGGGATCGTCTGAATTATGCGAAAAGCGCTGGACGGCGATGGACAGGCCGCCTGCAAAAGGCGGCGCAAGAAGGAAAAGTGGAAAGATCAGGCGAGCGGGCGTGTCGAACCGCGCACGACCAGCTCGCCGTGAAAGGTTTGTTCTTCTATGGTCGTCGCTTCGCCTTCAATGCGCTGAATCACACGCTCCAGCGCCGCATAGCCGATCTGCCAGGTCGGCTGTTTCAAAGTGGTGATGCCGTCGCCCGCCAGCTCCGCCCACTCCAGTTCGTCAAAGCCCAGCAAGCCCATTTTGCGGCCCCAGTCCAGATCGAGACGGCGCATAGCGCGCGCCACCTGTAGTGTCAGGGCGCCGTTCGCCACCAGCAGCGCGGCGGGCCGGTCGGCGTGACGGCGGTAAAAATCGAGGATAATGCGATCCATCGCCGCGGCGTCGCTAAGCGCCACCTCGGCGTTTTCGCAGAGCACGCCGGTGTGGCCGGCGCAGCACTGGCGGAACGCCTGCAAACGCTCCAGCCGGGTATTGACCAGCCCAAGCGGCTCACTGAGAAACAGCAACGCGCGGTAGCCGTTCTTCACTAAATGCTCGGTTGCGTCATTGGCGGCCTGCACATTATCCAGCCCGACGACGTCGCAGGAAAAATCAGGAATTTTTCGGTCGATCAGCACCATCGGCAGCAGCGACTGCTGCAAACGGTTGAGCGCCTCTTCGCGCATGCCGACGGCGTTGACCACGATGCCTTCTACCTGATAGCTGCTTAGCAGCTGAAGATAGTGCTGCTCCTGGTCAATCTCATTGTTGGTATTGCAGACCAGCAGGGTAAAGCCGCGCGCGCGGCAGGCGGCTTCGATACCGCACAGCACATCCACTGAATAAGGATTGGTAATATCGGCGATAATCAGGCCAATAAGTCGCGTGCGTCCGCGCTTCAGGCCACGAGCCATCTGGTTGGGCCGGTAGTCAAGCGCGGCGATCGCCTGCTCAATACGCTGTTTCAAATCGGGCGACAGGGCATGATGTTCGCCATTGAGGTAGCGGGAAACGCTGGTTTTGCCGGTTTTTGCTGCTTTGGCAACATCATTGATGGTGGCGCGTGCGGCCTTATGCTTCATGTCTTTCTTTTACTCCGGGATTTCGGTGAGAGACTAACACAGCCAGATGCCGGTGGTTAGCATCGTAGCTGGCTCAGAACAAGCTGGCCGGAAAAAAGGGTGCGGCGTGGCGGTAAAGGGGCAGCGAACTGCCCCGATAAATAAAGCAGATTTATGACAGCGGGCTAAGGGTGATCTCAACGCGACGGTTCTGCGCTTTACCCTCTTCCGTGCTGTTGGAGGCGATCGGGTTATCCGGGCCCATGCCGCCGGTGCGTACGCGAGTGCTGGCGACGCCCTGCAGGATCAGCGCGCTGGCGACGCTGTCGGCGCGCTGCTGCGACAGACGCATGTTCAGCGCGCGCGTACCGGTGCTGTCGGTGTAGCCAATCACGTTAACGGCAGTTTTCGGGTACTCTTTCAGCACCATCGCCACGCCGGTCAGCGTCTGCGCGCCAGCCGGTTTCAGCGTGCTGCTGCTGCTGTCGAACGTTACATTGTTAGGCATGTTCAGGATGATGTTGTCGCCATTGCGCGTGACGCTGACGCCGGTGCCGCGCATTTTTTCACGCAGTTTGGCTTCCTGCACATCCATGTAATAACCCAGGCCGCCGCCCAGCGCCGCGCCTGAAGCCGCGCCGATCAGCGCGCCTTTGCCGCGATCTTTCTTTGAAGAAGAGAGAACCCCAACGCCTGCGCCAACCAGCGCGCCCACGCTGGCGCCGATGCCGGATTTACCCGCTTCAGATTCCCCGGTATAAGGATTGGTGGTACAGCCGGAAAGGGCAATTGTGCCGCTTACTAACAGTGACAGGGCAATAATGCTTTTTTTCATCTTTATATCCTTTAAAAAGCTTCCTACAGGCGCACCCGCACCTGCTGAAGGCGGCAATTATGCCGCGTAAAGATGCAGGAAATATCCAGGAATTTCCTCAGATTTGTAAAGTTCTACGAAGAGGTATTAACGGGATGGCGGAAACAGCCTGTTATGTGGTCATTAACCAGCCCGCACGCCTGCATAAATGAGTAACAAATGGTCGATCCGACAAATTTAAAGCCGCGCTTTTTCAGCGCTTTTGACATTGCCAGCGAAGCGGGCGTCTGCGTTGGCGCTTCGCGTGATTCGATGAAATGACTTACCTGCGGCTGGTTATCGACAAAAGACCAGATAAACTGCGAAAAATCTTCGCCGCTGGCCTGCATCGCCAGATAAGCGCGCGCGTTGGCAATAATCGCGGCGAGTTTCCCTGCATGACGGATCAGGCCGCGGTCCTGCATTAACCGCGCCATATCCGTTTCATCCATCCGGGCCACCTTATGCGGGTCGAAGCCGTGGAAAGCGGCGCGATAGTTTTCGCGCTTTTTCAGCACCGTAATCCATGAAAGACCCGCCTGCTGACCCTCAAGACAGAGCATTTCAAACAGCGCCGCGCCACGCGTTTCGGGCACGCCCCATTCGCAGTCGTGGTAACGCTGATAAAGCGGATCGTCTGATACCCAGTTGCATCGTTGCATTGCGCTTTCCCGTGCTTTCAAATGACTAAAACCGTGATTTTATCATGCTGATGAAGGCGTCAGCTTGATAGTACTAACAGATTCGCGCGTGTCACCACCCTTGCGATTTCATATTTGTGCGCTTTCTTCCAGCACCGACTTTTTTGCGTGCTTAGCCCTTCTTTACAAGGGTTATTGCCTGCCGATGCAGGCGCCATGCCGCCTGCGCCCGGTTTGAAGGCATGAAATGAGAAATATACTGATTGACTGTGCATATAATCAGCACGCTAATCATTTTCAGAGAAATTATATGTCCGACGATATAAAAAAGATTACCGTAAAATTCGCCGCTTTTATGGGCTGCGCGCTCTTTCTGACACTGATGATGGGGTTGGTTTTCATTGATGTAAACTGGATGCGGGATGCGCTGCATGAAACCTCCTTTACCGAGATTTTTCAGGAAGTGATCCTTGGCGGCATCGCGATCTCCTTCTTCTTTTACGCCGTCCGGCAGAGCAGCCTGCGCTACAGCCTGGTGCTTAAAGGCGGCTTTTTCGCCTGTATGCTGATTCGTGAGATGGATTTCTTGTTTGATGAGATTTTTCACGGCGCGTGGGTCTGGTTCGCGCTGGCGGTCGCCATCGTCTGTCTGGCTCTGGCGGCGCGCCATCCGGCGGCGACGCTTTCTGGCCTGGTGAATTTTTTACAGCATCCCAGCTGGAACATGATGGCCGCCGGTCTGTTGACTATCCTTGTCTATTCCCGTCTGTTCGGCATGCACGAGCTGTGGGAAACCCTGATGCTCGACGGCTATAACCGCACGGTAAAAAACATGGCGGAAGAGGGCACCGAACTGCTGGGCTACAGTTTTTGTCTACTCTCCTGCGTGCGCTACCTGTGGGATCTGCGCCATATGAAACAGGATAAACCGGGCATCGCCTGGCAGACGCAGCACTAAGGAAGAGGCGATTCCGGGCGCTAAACTTGATAGACTAGAGGCAATCACGGCTGCTGCGGCGGCCCGTTACGTTTTGCCTGCAATGTAATCCGGGATTTACCATGTCTGTCAAGATCTTAACCTCCACCGTCATTGGCCTTGAGGCGTTTCGCCAGGACCCGATCGGCGCGCTCTCCTCGGCGGAATCGGGCGCGGTCGCCGTGTTCGATAACAACGCGCCGGTGCTGTATGCGGTTTCTCCCGATCGACTGGCGCAGCTGCTGGAGCTGGAGGCGGCGGCAAGACAGCCGCAAAGCGATGTGGCGCTGGATGAACAGCTCTATCATGACGCAGCGGCACAGCCAGCGGCGATGGCCGCGCCAGCGGGCAAATTTATGATGTACGCCGGCTGGCGGCCCGACGCCGATTTTCAGCGTCAGGCCGCCATCTGGGGCATTGCGCTCAGCGAACCGGTAACCCCCGCCGAGCTGGCGTCCTTTATTACCTGGTGGCAGGCTGACGGCCGACCTTTTCATCACGTTCAGTGGCAGCAGAAGCTGGCGCGCAGCGTACAGCAGAGCCGGGCGGCGAACGGCGGACGTGCGCAGCGCGACGTCAACCAGCTGCCTGAACCCGATCAATCGATTCCCGATGGTTTCCGAGGTGAATAATGAAAACGCCCGCTGAGTTATTTAACCGTCTGCACCGGCTGATGCCTGACCATATCAAGCCAAAGTTTCAGAGCGGCGAAGAGCTGCTGGCATGGAATCAGGAGCAGGGGCGGCTGCGCTCAGAGGCGATCGCGCGCGAAAACCGCGCCATGAAGATGCAGCGCATCCTCGGTCGCTCCGGCATCCGAGAGCTGCATATGAACTGCTCGTTCGATAACTACCGCGTGGAAAACGATGGTCAGCGTAAGGCGCTGGAGCAGGCACGCCGCTACGCTGACGAGTTTGACCAGGGCATCGCCAGCTTTGTTTTTTCCGGCCGTCCCGGCACCGGCAAAAACCATCTGGCGGCGGCGATCGGTAACCACCTGATCCTGCGCGGCAAAAGCGTGCTGATCGTCACCGTCGCCGATCTGATGTCGATTATTAAAGGCTCTTTCAGCGGCGGCGACCGCACGGAAGAACATCTGCTGCACGATTTCAGCACTGTCGATCTGCTGGTGATTGATGAGATCGGCATGCAGACCGAATCACGCTATGAAAAAGTGATTATCAACCAGATTGTCGACCGACGTTCCTCCTCGAAGCGTCCTACCGGCATGCTTACTAACCTCAACCATGCGGAAATGGTAAAACTGCTGGGCGAGCGCGTGATGGATCGCATGCGCCTTGGCCAGAGCCTGTGGGTCTCTTTCAACTGGGAAAGCTATCGCGGCCGCGTTATCGGCAACGAATATTGAGCCGCCTCGCGCCTCCGGCAACGGAGGCGTCTGAATCTTTGAATTGTCAGCCCGTTGGTTCGGCAATGAACGGCGCTTTGCCTGGGCGCGGAAGCGCGACATGATGCGCTTCCCGCTTTTACCGCGTCGGCGCTAGTCAATCTCGTTGCGCTTCGCACGGCTTGTACTACCACATTTTCGTCAAGTATTGTAAAACAGAGGCTCACCTGCCAGGTTGCCGCATCGTCTGTGTTCGGTGTCCCTAACAGAACAATATCATCGGGGGCACCTTTCCCGGCGTCGCGATTCTGCGGCCTGTTTCGTTGCTGTTATTGGGATGGTTATGGCTTCTCCTGCTGATTCGCGGGCGGATTCGCTGTTACAGCACCGCTCGTTCGTTGCGTTCTGGCTGGCGCGCACCTGCTCCAGCTTTGGTTTCCAGATGTTATCTATCATTGTCGGCTGGCAGATTTACGCCATCACCGGCAAAGCGTTCTATCTCGGCCTGATCGGGCTGGTGCAGTTCCTTCCTTCCGTGACGCTGGCGCTCTGGGCGGGCCACATCGCCGACCAACGCGATCGCCGCCGCATCGTCTTCTTTTCTCAGCTGATTGAATGGCTGGCTATCGTAGCGCTGACGGCGCTGACGCTGCTGCACCACAGCGAGGTCTGGACCATTCTGGGGCTGGTGTTCGTGCTGTCGGTGGCGAAAGTGATGGAGGCGCCGGCGATGCAGTCGATGCTGCCTGCGCTGGTGCCGCCGCGTCTGCTGGCGCGCGCCACCGCCGCCAGTGCCGTCGGCGGCCAGGCGGCAATGATCATGGGACCGGCGCTGGGCGGCCTGCTCTATGTGGCGGGCGCTTCAGTGGTCTATATGGTCACCGCCCTGCTCTACCTGATCTCCATTGTGATGGTCAGCCGCCTGCGCTATGAACAGGCGCAGCCGCCGCGCACGCCCGCCACGCTCTCAACGCTGTTCGCCGGCGTACGCTTTATTCGCGAACGTCCCGACGTGCTGGGCGTGATTTCGCTCGATCTCTTCGCCGTGCTGCTGGGCGGCGCAACCGCGCTGCTGCCGATTTATGCGCAGGATATTCTGCACACCGGGCCGCTTGGTCTGGGGCTGCTGCGCGCGGCGCCGGCGGTCGGCGCGCTGCTGGTCGGCTTCTGGCTGAGCCATCGTTCGCTGGAGCGCCACGTCGGCATGATTATGTTTATCTCCGTCGCCGGTTTCGGCGCGGCGACGCTGGTGTTCGCGCTTTCATCGCAGCTTTGGCTGTCGATGCTGGCGCTGTTCGCCACCGGCGGCTTCGATATGGTCAGCATGGTCATTCGCGGCGCGCTGGTGCAGCTGGATACGCCTGACGAGATGCGCGGGCGCGTTAATGCGGTGAACTCGATATTTATCAATACCTCCAACCAGCTGGGCGAATTTGAATCGGGCATGCTCGCCGCCTGGCTGGGCGCGGTGCCGGCGGCGGCTATCGGCGGCATCGGCACGCTGGTGGTGGTCGGGCTGTGGATGCACTGGTTCCCCGGGCTGCGCCGTCGTCAGCGCCTCGAAAACGAGGTGGCCTGATGATTGTTCGTCCCCATCAGCACTGGTTTTTCCGTCTCTTTGTCTGGCACGGCTCGGTGCTGCCGGATATTTTGTTCCGCCTGAGTTTGAACCTGGTGATGTCGGTTATCGCGGTTATCTGCTTTCAGTGGTATGAACAGCTCGGCGTTCATCTGACGACCGCGCCTTTCAGCCTGCTGGGCATCGCCATCGCCATTTTCCTCGGCTTTCGCAATAACGCCAGCTATGCGCGCTACACCGAGGCGCGTCAGCTATGGGGCGCGCTGCTGATCGCTCAGCGCTCGCTGCTGCGCCAGATAAAAAGCGTGCTGACCGATGAGGCGGAGATTCAGCAGTTCGGCCAGATGCTGATCGCCTTCGCCTGGAGCATGAAGCACCAGCTGCGGCATACCGACGGGCGGGATGATTTGCGTCGACTGATGCCCGCGCGTTACCTGGCGCAGGTGGAGAACAGCCCGCAGCCCACCAACCGGCTGCTGCTCTGCATGGGCGACTGGCTGGGCGAGCAGCGCCGGGCCGGACGCCTGAGCGACGTGCTTTACAGCAGCATCGACGCCAACCTGAACCGGCTGTCGGACGTGCTGGGCGGCTGCGATCGCATCGCTAACACGCCGATTCCCTTCGCCTACACGCTGATTCTGCACCGGACGGTCTATCTGTTCTGTACGCTGCTGCCGTTTGCGCTGGTGGCCGATCTGCACTATCTGACGCCGCTGGTGTCGGTATTTATCTCTTACACCTTTCTGTCGCTGGAGTCGCTGGCGGAGGAGCTGGAAGATCCCTTCGGCAGTTCGCCGAACGATTTGCCGCTGAACGCGTTATGCAACGGCATTGAAATTATCCTGTGCGAGATGCTCGATCGCCCCGGCCCGGAAAAAATGCGCCCGGACGGCAACTGTATGCTGAACTGAGCGCCGTGCCGCCGGCCACCCACCGTCGGCGGTCATTTGCCGCGCAAAACAGGTCGCTCAGCCGCTTTTTTGTTCACAAACATTAAATAAATTTAACTTTAACGTTGCGCCGTTACCCGGTTCGGGTCGTTAAGCTTGCTTGTTAGTACCGTACGTTACCGTATTTTCATAGGGGCTAATTCAGAAAAAGTGGTTTGGTTTCATCAATTTTTGTAAATTAACTAAATCAGCCCTTAACCTTGCCGATAGCTGCCATATCGTTCGTTATTTTTTCATAAGGGTGAGCTATGGGCAGTCTGACGTCGTGGATGGCAGGTTTCAATAATTTAAGCGTGGGTAAAAAGCTCACCTCAGGCTTTATATTGGTGCTGTTGATCAGCCTGGTGATTGCCGGCGCCGGAATTCGCGGCCTTTCCACGATCGGGGAGAATGTGCAAAAGCAACAGCTGGTCGTGCAGATGGTGCAGCAGCTAAATCAGGCGCGTCTTAACCGCACGCTTTTGCAGTTCACCGGCGAAAGCCGCTATGGCGAACAGAATACAAAAGCGTTACAGCAGTTTGAACAGCTAAGCGAAGCGCTTAACCAGATGGGCTGGGATCCTGAAGGCAGATCGCGGCTTGAAAGCATTAAACAGACGCTGGCTTATTACCTGACGGAAAAAACGCGCTTTGTCGCTTTCATCAACCAGCGTAGCGAACAGTTGAAAGCAATGGAGCTGGATACGCTGGCGGACTACGACCGCAAAAGCGAGACACTGAGTCGTCAGGCCGTGGATGCGGGGCAAGCGCTGGCGGCTTCCCGCCTGGACGCCGCTATTCAGCGCGTGATGAAGCTGTGGCCCGATTTTATCACCCAGCCGAACGATGCGCGTAAAGCGGCGATAGCGGCAGCGCTGAGCGCGGTGGCGGAACAGGGCGAACTGTTAAAAAACAGCGTGCCGGGCCTCGAAACGGGCTGGGTCGCAGGCGTTTCGCTGGAGGCTGGGCGCCTGAACGCAACGCTGGATAACTACCATACCCTCTTTACGCATCACGAAAGTCAGTCCGGCGTGCTGACCAGCGCGGCGGAAAAACTCAACGCGGCGGTAAATGCGCTCTATCAGTTCCAGACCGAACAGGCGACGCTTACCATTACCAAAGCGAGTTTTGTCATGTATATCGCCGTCGCGCTTGGCGTGCTGGTCGGGCTGCTGATCGCCTGGCGCATTACGCGCAATATTACGCAGCCGTTGCGGGAGACGCTGCTGGTCGCCGATAAAATCGCCTCTGGCGATCTGACCGCGCGCATCGATACGCAGCGAGGCGATGAGCCAGGACTGCTGATGCAGGCAGTGGGGCGCATGAACCAGAACCTGCAAGAGATCATTCTTCAGGTGCGTCAGGGCGTGGACAACGTGGCGCGCGCCTCGGCGGAAATCGCCGCAGGCAATATTGATCTCTCCTCGCGCACCGAGCAGCAGTCTGCGGCAGTGGTGGAAACCGCCGCCAGCATGGAACAGCTGACGTCTACCGTGAAGCAGAACGCCGACAACGCACACCAGGCCAGCAGACTGGCCCAGGAAGCCTCCCATAACGCCGGACGCGGCGGTGAAATCGTGCAGGACGTGGTGGTGACAATGGAAGATATCAGCGCCAGTTCGCGTAAAATCGCCGATATTATCAACGTAATCAACGGAATTGCCTTCCAGACTAATATCCTGGCGCTGAACGCGGCGGTGGAAGCGGCGCGCGCTGGCGAACAGGGGCGCGGCTTTGCGGTGGTGGCGGGCGAGGTGCGCAGCCTGGCGCAGCGTAGCGCTACGGCGGCGCGTGAAATTGAAACGCTGATCAAAGAAGCGGGACAAAAGGTGGATAACGGTTCACGACTGGTCAGCAGTGCCGGGCAGGCGATGAACGATATCGTGCGGTCCGTCTCGCAGGTGAGCGGCATTATGAACGAGATCGCCAGCGCTTCTGAGGAGCAGAGCCGCGGCATTCTGCAAATCGGCCAGGCGATGACCGAGATGGATACGACTACGCAGCAGAACGCCGCGCTGGTCGAGGAATCTTCTGCCGCCGCCTCGTCGCTGGAAGATCAGGCAAGGCAGCTGGAGCAGACGGTTGCGGTGTTCAAAACCGCGCCGCAGGGCGTTGAGCGCAGCCCGGCCGTTAGCGCGCCGCGTTCGCGCGTGCTGGCGCCGACGCCGGTCGCCGCGTCCGGCTCGCAGGGCGGCTGGGAACAGTTCTGATCGCGAAAGCCTGAGCAGACAAGATAAAAACCCGGCGGCGACGCCGGGTTTTCTGTTTCTACGTGATGCTTGCCCGCTTTCCTTATTGCTGGCGGGCTGCGCCTGGCTGACGTTGCGCTGGCAGAGGCATTAACCCTTACGCCTGGCCGCCGAACCGGTGGCCGTGGTGATTTTTACGCTTGCCCGCCGCGTTCTTGCATTAGTCGTTGGCCACCGCCTGCGCCAGCGCGTCGGGCTGCATCGGCGCTACCGCCTGCACCAGCGAATCACGGGTGATTTCCGCAATCGAGCGCGCGCCGGTCAGCGTCATCGCCACGCGCATCTCTTTTTCAAACAGGTTCAACAGATTGGTCACGCCCGCTTCGCCCGCCGCCGCCAGCGCGTAGAGAAACGCGCGCCCCAGCAGCACCGTATCCGCGCCCAGCGCGATCATGCGTACCACGTCCAGCCCGCTGCGCACGCCGCCGTCCGCCAGAATCGCCAGATCGCCCTTTACCGCGTCGGCGATGGCGGGCAGCGCGCGCGCCGACGAGAGCACGCCGTCCAGCTGGCGGCCGCCGTGGTTAGAGACCACAATGCCGTCCGCGCCGAAACGCACCGCGTCGCGCGCATCCTCCGGGTCGAGAATGCCTTTGATGATCATCGGCCCTTTCCAGAAGTCGCGAATCCACTCCAAATCGCTCCACGAGATCGACGGGTCGAAGTTATTGCCCAGCCAGCCGATGTAATCTTCCAGGTGAGTCGGCTCGCCGCGATAAGCGGAGATATTGCCGAGATCGTGCGGACGGCCATGAATGCCGACGTCCCACGCCCACTGCGGATAGAACGCCGACTGGATATAGCGGCGCATCGCCGCGTTCGGGCCGCTCATGCCGGAGTGCGCGTCGCGGTAGCGCGCCCCCGGCACCGGCATATCGACGGTGAACACCAGCGTCGAGCAGCCTGCCGCCTGTGCCCGCTCCAGCACGTTACGCATAAAGCCGCGGTCGCGCAGCACGTAGAGTTGGAACCACATCGGGCGCTGCATCGCCGGCGCCACTTCTTCAATCGGGCAGAGCGACACGGTGGAGAGGGTAAAAGGAATACCTTTTTTATCCGCCGCACGTGCCGCCTGCACCTCGCCCCGGCGCGCGTACATGCCGCACAATCCCACCGGCGCCAGCGCCACCGGCATCGACAGCGTTTCGCCGAACAGCTGCGTCTCCAGGCTCAGCGAAGACATATTGCGCAGAATGCGCTGGCGCAGCGCGATTTGCGCCAGATCTTCGCTGTTGCGTTTCAGGGTGTACTCGTCATAGGCGCCGCCGTCGGCGTAGTGAAACAGAAACGGCGGCACTTTGGCTTTCGCTGCGGCTCGGTAATCTTTTGCTGATGAGATAATCACGGTCTTCCTCGCTTACGCTTTACTGTCTGGAATGCGCAGACTGCGCGCCCGTCGTGCCTCTTCCTCATGCAGGTTGCGCATGGTGGCGTCGACAAATTCAAGGTGGTGGATGGTGGCGCTGCGCGCCCGTTCGGCGTCGCCCGCGATAATCGCCTGACACATCGCCTGATGCTGCACCGCCAGCTGCTGAAAAATCTCCGGCGCGGTGTACATCCGCTGGCGGCTCTGCATCACCGACGACTGCAACAGATCGAACAGGCCGCGCATCGCCTGTAACAGCACCAGATTGTGGGCGGCTTCGGCGATCGCCAGATGGAAGCGCACGTCGGAATGCGCCGCCAGGTCAGGGTCGTCGCGGTCGCTGACCTGCAGCATCATCTGATAGCAGCGCTCGATATGCGCTTTGTCTTCCGCCGTGGCGCGGCGCGCGGCGTGCCAGGCGGTGCTGGCTTCAATGGCGATGCGCGCCTCCAGTACGTCATAACGGTAGCCGGGATCGTCCGCCAGCAGCGTGCTGAGCGGCATCACCAGCCGCGCTGCCGACCAGTCCGCCGCACGTTCGGCGATAAAATTGCCGCCGCCGCGTCGGCTGACCAGCACGCCTTCGCTGATCAGCTTTTGCAGCGCCTCGCGCAGCGACGATCGGGAAACCATCAGCTGCTGTGCCAGCTGGCGCTCTGCCGGCAGCCGTTCGCCGGGCTGAAGCCGCTGCTGGTCGATAAACGCTCGCAGGCGTTCCGCCAGGCTCTCGGCCAGACGTCGTTCTTCATGCATTACGGGATCATCCACGGGAATACCCAGGCCTGTAATGAGGTGATAATCCCCACGATACAGGTGAAAATCAGGCTGTGTTTAACGGTAAAGCGGAACAGGTCGGCCTCTTTGCCGACCAGCCCCACCGCGGCGCAGGCGATGGCGATCGACTGCGGAGAAATCATTTTGCCGGTGACGCCACCGGTGGTGTTGGCGGCGACCAGCAACACCTCCGGCACGCCGATCTGCTGCGCGGTGGTCGCCTGCAAGGCGGCGAACAGGGCGTTTGAGGAGGTATCGGAGCCGGTCAGGAACACGCCGAGCCAGCCAAGAAACGGCGAAAAGAAGGTAAAGGCGTTGCCGGTGTGGGCGAGCGCCAGCGCCAGCGTGGTGGAAAGGCCCGAATAGTTGGAGACGAAGGCGAACGCCAGCACCGCGCCGATGGAGTAGATCGGCAGCGCCAGTTCGCGCAGGGTTTCGCCAAAGGCGCTTAGCGCCTGAGCGGGCCGCATGCGCAGCCAGATTACCGACAGCAGCGCGGCGATAAAAATCGCGGTGCCGGTGGCGGAGAACCCGTCGAGCTTATAGATGGCGGCATACGGCGTGGCGGCGGCGACCACCGGCGGCATCTTGATCACCTGCTGATGCAGGAACGGCACGGCGAACGAGAACACCCAGTCGTAAAGCGCGCCGCCGGGGGCGAACAGCGCCTTAAACGGCGGGATGCTCCACAGGGTGACGGTCAGGGTTAAAAACAGAAACGGCATCCAGGCGCGGATAACCTGCGCCGTGCTGTAGCGGGTAACCCGGCTTGCTTCGCCGTTAGCGCCCTCCTGGGTGTCGAAGCGGAAAATACGCGCTGGCTTCCAGACGCGCAGAAACAGCGTCAGGCAGAGCAGAGAGACCAGCGCGGAGATCACGTCCGGCAGCTCCGGGCCGAGGAAGTTGGAGGTCAGATACTGCGCGATGGCGAAAGAGCCGCCGGAAACCACTACCGCAGGCCAGGTCTCTTTCACCCCACGCCAGCCGTCCATGATCGCCATAACCCAGAACAGTACGATCATCGTCAGAAACGGCAGCTGACGTCCCGCCATCTGGCTGATCGCCATCGCATCCACGCCGGTGACCTGCCCGGCGACGATAATCGGAATCCCCATGGCGCCAAAGGCGACCGGCGCAGTATTCACAATCAGGCAGAGCCCGGCGGCGTAGACCGGCTTAAAGCCCAGACCGACCAGCAGCGCGGCGGTGATCGCCACCGGCGCGCCGAAGCCCGCCGCGCCTTCCAGAAACGATCCAAAAGCGAAGCCGACGATCAACATTTGCAGGCGCTGATCCTCGGTAATCGACAAAATCGAGTTGCGAATAATGTCGAACTGGCCGGTTTTCACCGTAATTTTGTAGACGAATACCGCGGCGACAATAATCCAGGCAATGGGCCACAGCCCATAGAAGAAACCATAAACGGCAGAAGCGAGCGCCTGGTCGACGGGCATACGGTAAAACAGCAGCGCCACGGCCAGCGCGATCAGCACTGTAATGGTGCCTGCGAGATAGCCTTTCAGCCGCAGCTTCGTCAGCGCGAAAAAGAAAAAGATAATGGGAAGCGCGGCAATCAGGCTCGACAGCCAGATATTATCGAGCGGATCGTAAAGTTGCTGCCAGTTTTGCATGATCCTGATTCTCCAGAAGGGGCCTGCCTTCAGGCGGCAGAGATCGACAGCGCCGCAGTCAGACAGCACGCAGCCGTAAGGCTGGTCAGACCAAAAGGAATATAAATGTTAAATAATTGTTTATCTGGTGCGGGGGCGAATGCAATATTTCGCTAAATCTTTCATTTGAGGCTGGAAGATTTGTCACAAATCAGCGGGTTTGGTCGGACCAATTTGGGCGGGAGATGCGCGCGCAGCGGCAAGCTAAAACTGGAGACGGCAGAACGGATCGCAGCGCAGCAATAGCGTCGCGGCGGCCGCGAAAAAAAAGCTTTCTGTTAAGAAAGCCGGCAAATTACATCAGAGAGAAGGATGCTTTGTTTATATAGTAATATTGTAAGCGCGCGTGGAGCCGTTATTATCCGACTGCCCGCCCGCGGTATACAGGCCTGGCGCCGCCGCCGTTTTATCTATCGCGCGGATTAAATTGCGCGCTCTTTGCATATGCATTTCCAGCAGCTGGCTGGTTTGCTGATTCATCTCGCTGGCTCTTTTAATCGTCGGCACCATGTCGTTCCAGAACGCGGCCAGCGTCGGCTGCTGCGGATAGGGCGCGAACAGTTGCAAAGAATCTTCCTGCTGTTTTCGCTGCTCGTCATAATACGCGACGGTCGACAGCAGGCGGCTTTTCATATCGGAAATGCGCTGAAGCGAAACCGGATTAATCTGCGCGCCGCTGAGCTGTTTTACCTCTTCCACCAGCACGACATCCAGTTCGTTTAGCGTTTCCTGCAATTTATTTAAGGTGGCCTGTAAAGTGTCCATGCTCGCTTTTATTACCAATCTTCAAGGATATTCTGCAACAGCGACTCAGCAATTTTATCGTAATCCATATGCAGTTCGCCGTTGCGGATCGCCTGTTTAATCTGCTCGACGCGCACGCTGTCCACGTCCTGAGAGTCGTCTTGTTTAATATGCTGCGTTAAAGCGCTGAGTTTAACGTCGGTGCCCTGCTGCGACGCCGGGGTAGATTTTGTTGCGCTGTCCGCCAGGTTGCGTTGAGTGAGCTTCACTTCCTGCTGAATTTGGGCGGGCGTAACAGGTTGCGTTTTCAGCGTTTGGTTAATGCTCATTATTTGTTCTCCGAAACCTGTATGTTGGTTATCTTGCCGTTATTATCAATATCGGTATTTTCCCGGATAACTAAAGATGAAACTACAAATTTATCCGTACGCTGCCGTCTTTATTCACACTGCCGCTGACCAACTGGCCCGTTTTCATGCGCACCCGCACCGCTTCATCCACTGCGGCATTATCCAGCGCTTTGCCTTTGGCATAGATATGAAAGCCATCGCCCCAGGCAATCACGTCCACTTCCTCGCCGCGGCTGACGCGCCAGCTTTTGCGCAGCTGATTTTGCGTCAGCGGCTGTCCGGCGCGCACCGCGCGGGTGAGTACCGCGCCTTCGATACTTCCCAATTGCGTCATCACATCGCCCGGCAGGTTAGCCAGCGAACCGCTGCGCGGCACAATATCCTGCGTATTCAACATGCTGCCCGCTTTGAGGTCGCGCGCCGCTACCCACCAACGGCCCTCTGCTTCCACCCTGATCTGGATAAAATGCTTTTTATTGCCGCACTGCGCCACCACCGTTCTGTTGCCGGTAAGACGCTGGGCGCCGCTCAGGGAGAGACGCGGCTCGTCGCACAGCGCCATGCGCTTTTCTGCCGTAGAGAGCAATGTTGCCCGACGCACCACGCCGGTTTCGCGGCTGTCGCCGTTTAATAAGGCGTTAATTTTCTGGATCAATGAATCATTATCAATCTGTGCTGACGTGGTAAAAGGAATGAAAAATAAAAGTAATAATATTTTCCACCAGCGGTAAAATAATTTTTTCATGCTAATCCGAATCGGTAGCTATAATAAAGAATAAGATGATTCATACATCCTGAAG